>JBAURA010000328.1:0-3702 GCA_049580985.1 Chloroflexia bacterium | reverse complement strand
CCTACGTGCCACGTGTCACGCCCGAACCACCTACCCGATGGGGTAGGGGCTAGGCTCCTGCTGCCCACGCGGAACACGCTCCAGTTGCGCCATAGGGACACCATCCCTACCAGCCAACCTCCTATGTCCGTGTAGGGGCGGGTCCCCGTGCCCGCCCTCTGCCCGGCAACAACCTAATAACAAAGAAAACAACCAATCAGGGTGCATAGGACCCGACCAGCCCCATGCACCCTCCCCTTCCATACCCTAAATCCAAAATCCAAAATAAACTCTGCGTACCTCTGCGTGCTCCGCGTCTCTGCGGTGAAAAATAAAATCCGCAATCCAAAATCGAATAACCCATTTGACGCGCTGCCCAGACCTGCGCTATAATAGAAGCAACAGCGCGGGGATAACTCAATTGGCAGAGTGCTAGCCTTCCAAGCTGGATGTTGAGGGTTCGAGCCCCTTTCCCCGCTCTCAGGGCCGGTTGCAGTGTTGTCACACCCAACCGGCTTTCTCATCCCCGCCACGACCCGCGCCTTCCAGATAAAAGCCACTGAACCCTCCGGCCCCTCCCCGCCTATACCTATTGACACTACCCGTTATACTGTATGACACACAGTAGTATGTTAACCTCCCACTATACTAACGTATCGATTATATACTGCACGCTATCTGCCCTTCCCGGTCTCGTGCTCCTCCAATATACGCCTGCTGAAGACTCACCCTGACATAGAAGGAACATAATGCGCCCCTCCTTCAGTGCATCCTGGTTGCGCCCAGGCGACATGCACCCCGCGCTAGGCTACGTTTTGGCGGTCGGGTTGGTCGGCCTTGTGCTCCTCATCCAGCTATCGCTCGGCCCCCTCGCCTACAAAATACCCTTCCTACTCTTCCACGTAGCCGTAGCAGGCGGCGCGTGGTTTGGAGGCATCGGGCCGGGGCTGCTCGCCACCGCCCTCTCAGCCTCCGCCGCCACCTACTACTTCCTCCCTCCTTACCACTCACCCAACCTGGCCGACTCCGATGTGCTGGCCTCGGTCTCCCTCTTCGTCCTCGTCGCCCTCCTCATCAACGGCTTGAGCTATGCCCGCAGGCAGGCCGACGGCAGCATATACGCCGAGCGCGCCAAGCTCCAGGCTACCCTATCCAGCATTGGTGACGCCGCCCTCGCTACCGACACCGACGGCAACGTCACTTTCATCAATACCGTGGCCCAATCGCTCACCGGCTGGACCCAACAGGAGGCCCTCGGCAAGCCGATAGAGCAAGTGCTAAACATAGTGCGCGAAGGGGGCCGCACCCCCGCCCCCAACCCCGTGCGACGCGTGCTCAGTGAAGGCGCGATAGTCGGGCTTGCCAACCACACCCTCCTCATCGCAAGGGATGGTACCGAGCGGCCCATCGATGACAGCGCCACCCCCATACACGATCACAAAGGCCGGCTCGTCGGCGTGGTCATGGTCTTCCGCGACATAAGCGAGCGTAGAGAGGCCGAGCGCGCCAAAGCCACCCTCCTGGAGCAGGTGGAGCACGAGCGCCAACGCCTCGACGACCTTGTAGCGAGCGTGCCCGGCGTGGTGTGGGAGGCCTGGGGCAAGCCCGACGAAGCCACCCAGAGTATCAACTTCGTCAGCCGGCACGTAGAGAAGATGCTTGGCTACACCAGGGAAGAGTGGCTGGCGACACCCAACTTCTGGCTCACAATCGTCCATCCCGAAGACAAAGAGGAGGCCGCCAGGCACGCCGCCGAGAATTTTCAGCGCGAGGACGGCGGCACCAACAGGTTCCGGTGGGTGGCCAAGGATGGACGCGTTCTGTGGGTCGAAACCACCGATGTAGTCGTCAGAGACGCTCAGGGCAATCCCCTCGGCATGCGCGGCGTCACCCTCGACTTGAGCGAGCGCGAGCGCCTGGAAGACCAGGTGCGCGAGCGCGCCGAGTCCCAGCGTGCCATGCTCGAGACGATGGTCGAGGGGATGCCGATAGGGCTGGCCCTCCTCGACGCGGAAGCCCGCATCATGAGCATGAACTCCGAGTGGGCGCGCATGACCAACGTCGATCTCTCGGCCAGGGGCAAGACCCTGTACGACCTCTCCCCCACCTTCGCCGAGCGGCGCGCCTACTACGAAAAGGCGCTGGCCGGCGAGCCGGTCGACCTGAGAGATGTCCCCTATACCATCCCCGGCGACGACACCACCTATTACCGCGACATCCACCTCAGGGCCGTGCGCGACGCCTCGGGAGCGGTCGCCGGCATGCTCAATGCTGTGATCGACGTCACCGCCCGGCACGAGCTAGACAGGCAGAAGGACGCCCTCCTCGCCCTCGCCTCCCACGAGCTTAAGACCCCCATAACCACCATCAAAGGCTACTCCCAGCTAGCCCTCCGCGCCGCCGGCCCCGAGGGCAACGAGAAGCTGCGTCGCACGCTGATCACCATCGACGAGCAGGCCAACCGCCTCACCAGGCTGATCAACGAGATGCTCGAAGTCTCTCGCATCCAGAGCGATACCCTCCCCCTCCACCACGAGCAATTCGACCTGTGCGCGCTCGTCCAGCATACCGTCGAGAGCCTGACCCCCACGGCCCACGACTTCACGATAGAACTGGATGTGTCCGCTACAGCCTGCCCGGTCTTCGCCGACCGTGGCAGGATCGAGCAGGTGGTCACTAACCTGGTGCAGAACGCCATCAAATATTCGGGCGACAGCCGCCTGGTCGAGGTATGCGTCTCCCGCGAGGAGGACGGTAGCGCTGTCAGGGTCTCGGTGCGCGACTACGGCGTAGGCATCCCCACCGACCAGCAAAGCCAGGTCTTCATGCGCTTCTTCCGGGCGCGCAACGTCTCGGCCACCAGCGCCTCTGGCCTCGGTCTCGGCCTCTACATCTCGCACGAGATAGTGACCCGCCACGGTGGCCGCATCTGGCTTGAGTCGGAGGAAGGCCGGGGCAGCACCTTCCACTTCACCCTCCCCCTCGACCAGGGAGAGTAAAGTGAGGGGTGCAGGGGTGCGACCCTGCCGCATGTGCCCTCTGGGCGGCGGTGGTGTTCCCTAATTCTCTCTTATCTTTTCTCTAAAGATGATTGGTCACGCCCAGGCGCAAGAGGCAGCGCGAAATAGAGAGCAGTGCCCCTACCCTCGGCGGATTCCAGCCAGATCCGCCCGCCGTGCTGCTCAACGATGCTCCGGCCAATGTAGAGGCCCAACCCCAGCCCGTTGCGCACGCGCGTGCCTGCATTGCTCGCCCTGAAGAAGCGCTCGAACACCCTCTCCTGCTCCCCGAGCGGTATCCCTATCCCCTTATCGCGTATCGAGACTATCGCTTCCTCCCCGGCGGTCTCCACCGCTATGCGAATGTTGCAAGGAGCGTGCTCACTCGCGTACTTGTCGGCGTTCTCGATGATGTTGGCGAACACAGCCCCGATACGGTTACGGTCGGCTTCCACGATCACCGGCCCGTCCGGTAAGTCGATAGCGTACGTACACCGCGCGAACAAAGGCGCGTAGTCATTCTCCAGGTCATTCACCAGCCCGCGCAGGTCAAACCTCTCCGTGTACAGGGGGAGTGGCCCGCGCCCTATGCGTGACACCTCGATCATATCGTTGACCAGGTGCGCCAGGTGGTCCGCGTGCTTGCTAATGACCTCGAAGGCGTGCTCCAGCCACGGTAGTTGGTGGTTGAACTCCGGTCGCTGCGCCAGTTGCGCGAACGCCT
>JBAURA010000327.1:0-2189 GCA_049580985.1 Chloroflexia bacterium | reverse complement strand
TTCAGCGCCAGGGTTGCCAGCAGAAACAGGGTAAGATCCATAGTTAGGGATTGGGGATTAAGGGATTAAGGGGTTAGGGGATTAAAGGATCGAAGGTTGGATTGAGAGGATTAAAGCAACGATAACTTAATCCCTTAATCCCCAATCCCTAATCCCTCACTCCTACACAATCAGCATCGCATCCCCGAAGCTATAGAACCGATACCGCTCCCTTATAGCCTCGGCATAAGCCTTCATCATCAGATCGTACCCCGCGAAGGCAGACACCAACAGCAGCAACGTCGTTCTCGGCAGGTGGAAATTGGTTATCATAGCGTCAACCAGCCCGAACCGCGAGCCGGGCATCAGGTACAGGTCGGTCCACCCCTCAGAGGGGCGCACAGGCTCGTTGCGAGCCAGGCCCAACGACTGCGAGCGAGCCACCGTCTCCAACACCCTCACGCTGGTAGTCCCAACCGCCACCACCCTGCCGCCCGCCTCTCTCGCCTCCGTAATCGCCCGCGCCGTCTCCCCAGGCAGATTGTACCACTCGCGGTGCATAGGGTGGTCCTCGATTCGCTCCTCGTGCACCGGGCGAAACGTATCCAACCCCACGTGCAGCGTCACCGTGCCCCAGCCCACGCCACCCTCCCGCAATTCCGACATGAGCCGCTCGGTGAAATGCAGCCCCGCCGTCGGCGCGGCAGCCGACCCCTCCGTGCGCGCATACACCGTCTGGTATCGCCCCGCATCGGTCAGCTTCTCATGTATATACGGAGGCAAAGGCATCTCCCCAAGCGCATCCAGCACAGGGCGCGGTGGCCTGTCGAAGCGCAATATCCGCCCACCCAACTCCGACCGCGCCACCACCTCGGCCTCCAAATACACCCCACTCTCCGCCGACCCGAAGCCCAGCAACGTGCCGTCGTGTATCCTCCTCCCCGGACTGACCAGTCCCTCCCACACCCTCGGCTCGGCCCCCTCGTCCTCCGGCTGCACCACCGGCCTCAACAGCAGCACCTCCACCCTGCCGCCCGTGCCCACCTTCTGTCCCATCAAGCGCGCCGGCAGCACCTTACTCTCGTTCGCCACCAACAAGTCCCCCGCCCGCAGGTATGCGCCAAGCTCGTAGAACCGCCTGTGCTCCAACTCTCCGCTCTGCCGGTGCACCACCAGCAAGCGCGAGCTATCCCTCGGCTCCACGGGCGTCTGCGCGATCAATTCGGCGGGCAGGTGGTAATCCAGCTGGTCAATCCGCATATGCGTCCCACTACCTGTTGTGGAAGAAGAGCCTGAATATCCATAGCGATACGCTCTGCCACACCAGCACCACCGGCAGCAGCCACGCCAGCCACGTCATCGCCCTCGACCCCGCCGTGCGCGCCCGCACTGCCAGCAGCCACACCGCCCCCACCAGCGCCACCGCCGGCAAGGCCACCCAGTACTCCTTGAAAGCCTGGTCCACGTAGAAATCTGCAAAAGTGAAGATAGGAAACAGCAACAACCACGAGCCTATCCACACCGCCTGCCAGCTAGCGGTCACCGACCCCATCAGAGGCCGCCGCGCTACGAGAGCATACACTTGCCTCCGCGCCTGTGACGCCTTCTCCTCCGTACCCTCCGGCACGCCCCGCCCGCGCCTCAAGAACACCCACATCATACCCGCCAGCCCCAGCGCATAAATAATATCTAGCTTGTATGACTGGAAAGCGTGCGCCATCGGCCCCGATATGAAAGCCCACCACGATGGGCGCAATGTGCTTAGCGACCCCTGCTCGTTCACCGCCTGGCCGAACGTCGGCAGTGTCTCGGTGATAATATCGTCCACGTACTGTCCATAGTAAATGAGCAAGCTCAAGGCCACCGCCCCCACTGCCGACAGTGCGAGTGCCCTCCACCGTTTCCGCTCGGTAGGCGCGAACACCCACCCCAGCACCACCAGCAACCCCACGAACACCCCCACGTACACGGCAGTCACCGTATACGACAGCATAGTCAGCGCCAGCGCCAGTGTAGAAGCAAGCCAAACCAGGGGTCGCGTGACGCGCGGCCAGAAAAGGCACGTCACGGCAGCCCATAGCGTCAGCAGCCATAGCGACGTCTGCGTCGGCCAGTTCCCGAACTGTTGCAGCAGGAATGTGGCCGGTATGGCCGCGTATATCCCCGCCGCGATGAGCGCGATCCGCGCCGACCCCCGCGGGCTGTCACCC
>JBAURA010000326.1:0-8162 GCA_049580985.1 Chloroflexia bacterium | reverse complement strand
CCCTAATCCCCCAATCCCCTCTACGCTCTCTGCGTTCTCTGCGGTGAATCCCTCTCCTATCACAACTCCCCCACCCCATCAGCCGCCGCCCGTGCCGCCTTCACATTCTCCTCCGGCGTCGCGGGATCTATCGAGCACGCCGGCCCGAGTATAAACCTCCGCCCGCCCGTCTGCTCCCGCGCGGCCCGCGCTTCCGCCTTGATCATGGCGGGCGTCCCGTCCTTCAGCGTCTCGTTCATCCACCCACCGATCACCGTCTTGTCGCTGTTCAACTGCACATCCCTCAACCCAGGATTCCCAGGCGACCCCACCGCCCAATTGATAGCATGCACCGGGTAGTCCGCCAGCGAGTAGAGCAAGTTGTTCTCCTTACACACATGCAGCACGTTGAAAGGCGCGCTCTGCACCGCCTCCAGCACCCGCAAATCGTACGGCCTGCCCCACTCCGCGTACTGCTCCGCGCTCAACCTGTCCCTGCTCGCCCAATCCGTCGTAGCGAAGAAAATCCCGCAAGCCCCCTCGTCCAGGCAGCACTTCGCGAACTCCCTGAACGACTCTGTAATTACTTCCAGCGCGTCCCTAAGCGCCTGTGGCTCCTCCCGCATCAGTTGCGGGATCGCCACCTGCGGATTCTCCACCAGGTCAGCCGCTATCGACAGCGGGCTGAAGATCGTCTCGATATAGTAAGTCTCGCCCCCCAGGCTCTCCCCGATCCGCTCCAGCGCCTCGATCTGCTCGTCCAATGCCCCCTCGTTGGTAGACAACGGCCTCAGCTTCCCCCAGTCCGATATAGATTGGATCGGGTACCGTGTCACCTCCGGCTTGTCCAGCGGCCCGCCCGCCCCATAGCTCGTCGTCACACCCCACCCCTCCACGTGATACGAAGCCCGCGGGTTCACCTTCATCCAGTCCCAATCGTACTTCTTGTGGAACGCCAGCATCGCCCCCGCCAGGTCCTCCGCGCTCCGCTCGCACTCGAAAAAGTGCCGCCACAGAGACACCGGCGGGCGGTCCACCGGCTCATTCCTCAAAGCCGCGTCCATCCGCGTCTTCTTGTTCATCTTATGCAATACCGTCGGGTCATTTTGTGTAGGCATCCGTGTTCCCTCTCAGTTAGATTTATGCGTGCATTATCCACGCCCTCACCTTAACTGGCAAGCCCCGTGCCAGGTGGCCTAACGGTTGTCAGTTGTCGGTGGACATACATATCGGCTACCCCTGGCAGTTATGCTATACCAACTGTTTCTTCAAAGCAGAGGTAACAGATGAAAGCAGAGAATACGGAGATATAAGTAATAAAACTCTGCTTTTCTCTGTTACCTCTGCTTCCTCTGCTTTGAATCCACACTATAGATACGTAACTTCTTTCCAACAGCCGGTACCTCCGACAACCGACAACCGACAACCGACAACCGACAACCGACAACTTACAACTGACAACTGACAACCGACAACCGACTACCATATTACGTACTTGCGGCCACCGGCAATACGTAACTCTGCGTAATCGACTTCGTAATAACGCTCAAAACAGCCGGAATCGCTGGCGATCGCGCCTGTAGCGTCGCTATAATTCCTTCGTTGTGCCCGCGCCTTATGAAAGGCGCAAACACAGTGTGGTCATTCTCCACTTTTATCCACGTTCAAAATAGAAGGAGCTATCTCTTAATGCGTTCCATTTCGTCTGCCGTTTCGACTAAGAAGACCCGCTCGGTCCTGGCCTTCGTCGCCGCCGTCGCGGTAGCCCTCTTCGCTCTCTCCGCCGCCTCGGCTACCCCCGCCTCCGCAGCGCCAACCGGTGGGGCACGCACTCCCTTCCTCTCCCTCCCATTCGAAGCCAACAGCAGCATGCAGATCCTCTCAGGCTGGTACTACAATGGCGGTGGCTTCCACGGCGGCATCGACTTCGTCAAAGGCAGCTACAACAGCGTCCGGTCGTGGGGCACCTTCCCCGTCATCGCCGCCGCCGACGGCGAGGCATGCGCCAACTGCTGCTCCCGCCAGGGTAACGCCGTCTTCATCAAGCACAAGCTCAACGGCGTCACCTACTACACCTACTACGGCCACCTCGCCTCCATCTCTCCCGACATCCCGCAGGGCGCCCAATCGCGCACCGTCCACGTCAAGCGCGGCCAGTTCCTCGGCATGGCGGGCGACACCGGCTCGCGTGGCTCCATCCATCTCCACTTCGCCCTCATGAACGCCAACAGCACCCCCATGGACCCCTACAGCATCGGTTTGCTCCGAGACGCCTATCCGGCCCCCCATACCACCCAGTTCCCCGGCATCGGCTGGTTCCTCGGCATAGTCGAAATGAGAACTCAGTAACGAGCTAGCTTACTACTTAATTTCTCACTTCTCCTAACAACAGAAAGCCCCCGCGACTACCAGTCACGGGGGCTTCTGCATTGAGGAGGAGGAAGGAGCGGTCACATTTTGTCTGTCTTTTGTTCTGTCGTTAATGTATACGCACGGCGTTACACATCGGATCTATCAATCCTGTAACAATAGCTTAACTCTCCTGTAATGCGATTCACACAGCCGTAACCCGCACCTGCGATGATATTCCCCATCGGGCACTCGCAGTCGCAACTGGGCGACCTCCGGTCCCGAACAACAGAAGGGCTATACAAAATGGCCTTATCAATATGGAGGAGAAACACAATGTCTAACTCAATACGAACATGGCTCACGAAATCTGTAAAGGTGCTGGTGACAATCGCGTTCCTGGTCTCGGCGTTCGCCCTGGCAGGCGGAAGCGCCTCGGCGAAGGGCGAGTCGCGGGCGGTCTATACCCTCACCAACGCCGCCGCCAGTAACGCCGTCGCGGTATTCAATCGCGCATCAGACGGCACTCTCACCCCCTCGGGCACGGTCCCCACGGGTGGCCTCGGCACAGGCGCGGGACTTGGCTCGCAGGGCGCTCTCGCCCTCAGCGATAATGGCCGCTGGCTCTTCGCCGTCAACGCGGGCAGCAACGACGTCTCGGTGCTCAACACCTCCGGCTACAACCTCACACTTGTCGATCGCGTCCCCTCCGGCGGCGTCCGCCCCATCAGCCTCACCGTCAACGGCGACGTTCTCTACGTCCTCAATGCGGGTACTCCAAACAACATCACGGGCTTCAAGATCGGCCACCTGGGCACGCTCAGCCAGATCCCTGGTTCCACTCGCCCTCTCAGCGGAGCCGACGTCGGCCCCGCCCAGGTCGAGTTCAGCGATAACGGTCGCCTGCTGGTAGTCACCGAGAAAGGCACCAACAAGATCGACACCTACACAGTAAGCCGCTCCGGTCTCGCCACCGGCCCCAACGTCCAGAATTCGGCGGGCATGACCCCCTTCGGCTTCGAATTCGACAAGCGCGACCACCTGATCGTCTCTGAAGCTTTCGGTGGCGCGGCCAACGCTTCGGCGGCTTCCTCCTACAGCCTGAACAACGCAGGCGTCCTCACCACCATCAGCGCCTCCTCCCCCACCCACCAGACCGCCGCCTGCTGGGTCGCCATCAGCAAGGACGGCAAGTACGCCTACACCACCAACGCGGGCAGCGGCTCCGTCACCGGCTATCGCATCGGCCACGACGGCAGCCTCACCTTACTCGATCCCGATGGAGTCACTGCCCTCATAGGCGCAGGCTCGTCACCCATAGACGCCACCGTGAGCAATGATGGCCGCTTCCTCTACGTACTCACCGCCGGTTCCCACGAGATCGCCGGCTTCGAGATCGAGCAGGATGGTAGCCTCACACCTACAGGCAACGTAGGCGGCCTGCTCCCAGGTACAATCGGCCTCGCGGCCCGCTAGTAAAGGTAGGGATTAGGGATTAGGGATTAGGGGTTAGGTAACGCAAGTGAGCCTAACCCCTAACCCCTAACCCCTAATCCCCAATCCCTAATCCCAATATCTCCCGCGCCCTCGCCGTATCCACCCCCATCTGCGCGATCAAAGGCTCTATCCCCTCGAACTTCACCTGCCCACGCAAGTGCTCCACGAAATGCGCGATCAGCACCTCTCCGTACAGGTCCGCGTCATAATCGATGATGAAAATCTCCACCAGCCGCGCATCGTCCTCGAACGTCGGCCTCGTGCCCACGCTCGTCACCGATGGCAGGACCTCGCCCGTGGCGACTCGCGTGCACCACGTAGCGTACACCCCATCGGCGGGCAGCGCCTGGTTGGGGGGCAATGCCAGGTTCGCCGTCGGGTAGCCAAGCGCTCTACCCCTGCGCGACCCCGGCACCACCGTCCCCGGCACCGTCTGATAGTGCCCCAGCAGCCTCGCTGCATGTGCTACATCCCCCGCCATAACCGCCTCACGCACTCGCGTGCTGCTCACAGGCTCCCCATCCGCCTCCACCAATGGCGCGATATGAAGCTTATACCCTACTTCCTCGCCCAACCGCGCCAGCACGTCTGTGTTCCCTGTGCGCCCGTGCCCCAGCGCGAACCCTTCGCCCTCCCACAACTCCACAAACGGCAAATACTGCCGCACCCACGCGATGAAGTCCGGGGCCTGTACCCTTGACAATTCCTGGGTGAAGTTCACTACCACCAACTCATCTAGCCCCGTCTCCGCCAGCAACCTGATCTTCTCAGGCAGGCGTGTCAGGTAAGCCAGCGGCTGCCCCGGCCTCAATACCTCCCTGGGCGACGGCTCGAACGTCAGCGCCACCGCCGCCACGCCCTTATCTCGCGCGCTCGCCACCACCTGGTCGATCAGTGCCCGGTGCCCCAGGTGCACCCCGTCGAACGACCCAATAGTGAGCACAGCAGGCGTGGGCTGCCGCTGCGAAAGGTCGTGTATAACTTGCATATTGCTCTGGTCAGTCATATTAGTGGATAAGCTAGCTAGACCACGCTCATGGGTGCTTCGCCAACCATGCGCGCATATCGGGCTCATGCTCCTCGTGGAAATGGCCGAAGAACATGGCCCCACCCAAAGGCTCACCTTCTAACCACTCAAAACGGTTAGGGTCCATCAACTCCGTCTCAGGGAAGGCCTGAATCGCCCCGAAAAGCTGCCGGAAAGTCTCGCGCGAATCCCGCAGCACATCCTGCACAGATCGATCACGGTTCGCTTCATAGATCCAGCCGTTGATCTCATCGTCCGTGTTCATATGCCCAGGCCAGGGAGTAGGAGGCGCAGATTCGCCCCGCAAGGCCGCCTGCAACCGCTGTACAGAACGGTTCCGCCACCCCGTCAGATGCGCCACAATATCCTTGATCGTCCAATCACCCGCCACGCCCGGCTCCAGCATGCGCTCCTCGCCTATCTCGGCCAGGAATGCCTCCCACCTGGCATTCTCCTCCTGGAGTTCATCAAGAATCTGTGCCTTATTCATGCTCATCCCCTGTCTAGAAAAGGTGCCAAGTCATTGAAGGACAACCCCAGTAGGAATTTGTCATTCTGAGCGAAGCGAAGAATCTGGTGGGGCTAGATCTTGTCTGTAGTAAAGCGTGATCTTTGGCCTCGTACGGAATCTCTGCCCACCGGATTCTTCGCTTCGCTCAGAATGACAAGTACAGACATTGGGCCTTCCCATTGACCTTATATTCTATCGATTTAAGGATACCTGAAGGTGGCCCTACGCCCCAAACACTTTCTTTGGCTGCCACAGGCCCGTAACCCCGTTCCATTCTACAACAGCCAGCAAATCGCCCTCCGGTCCCTTAACAGCCGCCATCATCCCCTGGGCAGGCTCACCCGCAGCCAGCGCTATCGCCTTGCCCTGCGTGATCGCCCTCGCTGTGTCCGAATCTACCTCATACACGGGCCAGCCCGCCAGTATGCTCTCAGGTGGCCGCAAGCACTCCTGCCACGTCCCCTCCGCGAACGCAGCCTCCAACCCCTCTAGAGTAACAGCTTCTTCCAGGGCGTACGCTCCAACCCGCGTGCGCACCAGCGCGTCCAAATAAGCCCCAGTGCCCAGCGCCTCACCTAGATCGTGCGCCAGCGACCGTATATACGTCCCCTTGCTGCACTCGACAAATAGCTGCAACACCGGCGGCTTGTAAGCCTCGATCTCCAACCGGCTGATAGTCACAGGCCGCGCCGCCCGCTCGACCTCTATCCCCTGCCGCGCAAGCTCGTACAACCTCTTGCCCCCCACCTTCAGGGCCGAGTGCATAGGCGGCACCTGCTCGATCTCGCCCCGGAACCCCTCCAGCGCGCGCTCCACATCCTCTCGCCCAGGCATAACCGCCCCAGCCTTCGGCACGACGTTACCTTCCCGGTCATAAGTGTCGCTGCTCGCGCCCAGCACCAGCGTAGCCCGGTAAGCCTTATCCGCCTCGGCCAGATATTCCACCAGCCGTGTAGCCTTACCAACCACCACGGGCAGCACCCCGGTTGCCATAGGGTCAAGCGTCCCCGCGTGCCCCACCCGCTTCTGCCCGATAATCCGCCGCACCCGCGCCACCACGTCGTGCGAAGTCATCCCAGGCGATTTGTCTAATATGAAAATGCCGTCCATAAGCGAGAAACGCGAAACGCAAGGCGCGAAACGCAAATAGCAAACATACAATTAAAATCTTGTAAAATCTTGGCGGATCTTGGCGCTCTTGGCTTCTTGGCGGTTCCGTCTCATCTCGCGTTTCGCGCTTCGCGTTTCGCGCCTCACGAGTCCAGCACCGCCTCACAAGCCTCGATGAACAGCCTGTCGGCCTCGTCGCCCACGGCAGGGATCGTCGCGCCTGCGGCCTGCGGGTGCCCACCGCCTCCGAACCTGCGGGCGATCTTAGCCACGTCCACTCCTGGGCGACTCCTGATCGAAGCGCGCGTCGTGCCGTCTTCCCGCTCCTTGAGCACAGCCGCCACCTTCACATCGCCCGTCACCGTCGCCAGGTAGCTCGACAGGCCCTCAAGCTCCTCTTCCTTGGCCCCCGCCTCGTTCAGCATCTCCGGCGTGATATGCACGTAAATCACGCGCCCACCGGCCCCCAGCGCCACGCTTGCCAGCGCCTTGCTCCACAACAGGATGGTAGAGAGCGGCCTGGTGTTGAACACCTGCTCCACGAGCGCGTACAGGTCGCCCCCGCGCTCCATCATGTGCGAAGCGATACGCAGCGACCGGGGCGTCGTGGATGGCGTCCTGAACCCCAGCGTATCGGTCACAATCCCAAGCAGCACGTACCGGGCGATCTCGGCGTCCACTGCCCATCCCAGGTCGTTGAGGGCCACCGCCACCTGCTCCGCGCAAGCCGCCGCGTTCACGTCCAGCAGTTGCAGGTCCCCGAAGCGCAGGTTGGTGGCGTGGTGGTCCATGTTCATCACCTTCACGCCACCCTCGCCCCTGAACGCCGCTTCGTTAGCCGTGTAGAAACCTCCCGTGCGTGTAGGATCGCTGATATCGAGGCAGGCTATATGAGTGGCGGGCGGCCCCGGCGGCACGTCCCCCACGAACACGTCTTCGGGCTGATAAAAAGGCTCGTACACCGACG
The DNA here is from genome assembly GCA_049580985.1 of Chloroflexia bacterium. GTDB lineage: Bacteria > Chloroflexota > Chloroflexia > QHBQ01 > JADMIH01 > JADMIH01. Next base: position 722 of record JBAURA010000326.1, on the reverse strand, counting down.
GTATAGGATCAGGCGACACCACCACGCAGTCGTACCCGCGCATCTTGAGCGCCCGCCCAAACGCCAGCGTACAACCCAGCGAGTCCCCATCCGGGCTGACGTGCATCGGCGCCCAGATGCGCCCGGCCCCCTGCAACCACTCCGCGATCTTCGTGTACTGTGGCAACGTATATACGGGCACCCGCTCGTCCAGTTCGTGGTCGCTCAGGCCCTCTTCAACAGGCGCGGGCGAAGAAGGGCGAAAGACGGAGGACGGAGGATTTTGCCCTTCGTCCATTACCCTTCGCCCTCCGTCTGTCGCCCTTCGTCCTTCGTGGCGCTATCGTCAGCCGTTTGGGCTACCTTCAGCTCGTTCAACAGCCGGTTGATCTGGTCGCTGTACTCAAGGCCCCGGTCCAGCTTAAACTGCAATTCAGGCACGGTGCGTGTGGTCATGCGGGTAGCCACCTCGTGCCGGATGAAGCCCCGCGCGCTCAATAGCGCCGCCATAGTGGCCTTTCGCTCCTCGTCCGACCCCATCACGCTCACGAACACGCGCGCATACTTCAGGTCCTGCGTCACCTCCACCTGCGTAACGGTAACAAACCCGATGCGCGGGTCCTTCAACTCCCGCTGGATGAGATACGAGATGATCTGCTGTATCTCCTCCCCAACCTGTACCTGTCGTCTATTCATACGAATTACGAATTACGAATTACGAATTACGAATTACGAATTACGAA
>JBAURA010000325.1:0-12575 GCA_049580985.1 Chloroflexia bacterium | reverse complement strand
GTCTGAAGGTGATGACGGTGGCGGTGGCGGTGTCATGGGCGGTGTATGGGGTGCTCTCTAGCTCGCAGACGGGGGCAGTGGGGGCAATGCTGGTAGCGACCAACGTGGCGCTGGCGGTGCCGTTGCTGCTGGTGGGCGGGCGGTGGGCGGTGGTCGTGGGGGTGGTTTCCATGCTTGGGTTGCCTCCGTTCGGCGGGTTCGCGGGGGCGATGCTGGTCGCCCAGAGCGCGGCTAACGCGGGGGGTTTGTGGCTCGCGCTGCTGCTCGCAGGGTCGGGGCTGGTGGGGGGAGTGTGGCTGGCAAATCGCGGCCAGGAGTGGGCGTCGCCGGCGATCATCGAAGATAGAGATAGGGATTGGGGGCAACGATTCACGGACCCGATAGCGCTCCTCACCGTGGCACTCGCTGCGGCGCAGGTGGGGCTGTTCCTGGTGGGGTCGTCGCGCCTGGCACCGCTGATGAATTGGGCGACGGTGCCGTGGCTGAGTGGACCTTGAGACGAGAAGCGCGAAACGTGAGAGACGGAACCGCCAAGACGCCAAGAGCGCCAAGGTTCGCCAAGTTTTCTTTGTTGGATTTCACACCTCGCACTTCGCGTTTTGCGTTTCGCTGAAAGGGAGAGATGATGGTTGCTGGTTTGAGTCGGCGGCGGTCAGTGGGGTTGTATCACCTCCATATGGGGGGGCCGGATGGGGATGCGGCGGCTTGTGGGTCGTTGCTCGCGCCTCGATTTGAGATGCGGCTGCGGAATATGGGCGCGCGGTTTGTGCGGTCTGCCGTGGAGGCCGATGTTATGCTGGTGACCGGGCTGTTGCTGGCGCGCAACCTGGATGCGACTTTGAGAGAGCTGGCTTCGCTGCCCCAGCCTTCGGCTATTATGGCGGTGGGGGATGCTGCTATCAACGGGGGGCAGTGGGCCAGGCTGGAGATGCCCGGCCTGGCCGCTTATCCGCTGAGCCATTACGTCGATATAGCGTTCCGCGTGCCGGGCGACCCGCCTACTCCGCAGGAGATCATCGGCATGATCGGGGAATGCGCTCTGCTGACGATAGAATAGTGGCTCAGAGCGCATCCCAGTCCTCCTGCATAAGGTCCTGTATGCTGGCTAGGGCAGATTGGACCGCGCGGTTGACCGTGCGCTGGGTGCAGCCTTCGCTCTGCGCTATCTGGCGGCTGGACTTGTCTTCCCAGAAGCGCAAGTGGAGGAGGCGCGCCCAGTCTTCTCGCAGGTGGCCGACCAGGCGTGTCCATTTCTCTGCCTCCAGGATTGGCTCGTCGGCGGGGCGAGCTACGCCTGGTAGCTCGCCCCTGGAGGCAGGGTCTGCATCCTCTGGCGGCCTGTCGACGGCACCCCAGCGGGGGTTTGGGCCTAGATCGAGGCTTTCACCGGGTGTTATGCCTATCAACTGTGCGCGCGAGCTACGCAGGTGTTGCAAAGTACGTACGTATTCGTACAGGGCGCCGGGGATCGTCTGTGCCAGGAAGGGTATGAAGCGAGTGTGCTCCGGCTGCCACTCATCGAGCAAACGGCAGAAGACGACGAAGGCCTCTTGCTCCACGTCCTCCGCGGTGATGGGCGCTCCCCGGGATTGGAGAAGACGCGCCAGGCGCTTGGCAGGTATGATGCGCCTGCTTATCAGCGGCCTGTGCCTTAAGTAAAGGGCGTTCCGCGCGGCGTAATCTCCGTTGCGCGCCGCGAACGCCAGCTCATTGTCACGCCACTGCCTGTATTCGAGATGCTCTATCAATTGTAATCCTCCAACTCTCCCGCACGAATGGCGGGGTCACCGGGCTGATATTACAATTATAGAACATAAGTTCGCATTTGCATACACCCATTTGGGTAGTTTTTTTGTGCATTTTGGCGTTTTACGAGCCGATTTCCTCGTTCGTGGCGTCCCGGTTTTTGAGGCGGAAGAGGTCGTAGAGGAGCTTGCGCAGGCGCTCGCCGTTGAGGTTGCTTACCAGCCTGCCGCCAACGGCTATCGAGATCGTGCCGCGCTCCTCGCTGACGACGATGGCGATGGCGTCCGAGTACTCTGAGATGCCGAGGGCCGCGCGATGGCGGGTGCCGTAGTTCTGGGGGCCGGTGACGTTGTCGGAGAGGGGGAGGACAGCGCCCGCCGCCACGACCCGCCCGTTGCGAATTATGACCGCACCGTCGTGCATGGGGGAGTTGGGATAGAAGATGTTGGCGAGTAGCTGGCGCGAGACTTCGGCATCGAGCTGCACGCCTTTGTCGGCGTAGTCTTGCAGGCCGGTCTGTCGCTCCAAAACGATCAGGGCGCCGTGCTTCTGGCGGGCGAGGAGGGAAGCGGCGGCGGACACCTCTTCGATGGCGCGCTCGATGACTTTGCGCCCGCCCCAGGAGCCTGACGTGCCACGGCCAAGCCAGTTGCCGGTGCGCCCCAACTGCTCAAGGGCACGCCTTAGCTCGGGCTGGAAGATGATGGGGATGGCGACGAGGAGGGCCAGCCCGGAGTTGCGGATGATCCAGGTGAGGGTGGATAGCTGGAATAGGGTAGAGAGGAGGGCGGAGGCAAGCCACAAGATGATGATGCCACGCACCAGTTGCACGGCACGCGTGCCCTGCACGACGGCCAGCAGCCAGTAGAAGATGAGGGCGACCGCCAGTATGTCCAGCACGGTGGACCAGTTTATCTGGCTCAGGATGTACTGTATCTGGGACATGGGGTACTTATTGCGTACTGCGTACTGCTTATTGCTTACTTATGGTGCCTGGCGAAGTTGAGCGTCATGTCGTTATATGCCCCTTGTGCCGTAAAACACGAACAAACCTACAGCCCACATGATGCAGATTCCAAGCAACGCAAGGATCCAACTCCAAGCACGATATTTTTTGTGCTGCCAACTTTTCGAAAAAAGCAGACGTATTACAAAGCTCAGATATGGGGCACAGATCGCAATGATTGGTAGCGCAAGTGCTGCACCGAATAGCAACATGTCAGGAGAGACAATCAAGATTGCTACTATTATGGACACGCCAATAGCTCCGACCAGCAAACTTGAAACGACCCCTACAACATAGATGCTGATAACCATCAACCTAAACAGAGAGACTCCAACGTCACTACTGTCCACCGTTTACCTCCTATGATGCACAAGAGCGCTTCTGCTGTTGTCATCCATAGGTTTCCGTTAGACGCTGCTCAGGTTATCTACCTTCAAGCGTGCATAGTCAGCGGCCAATCATGCGCCGTCCCAGGCCCAATCGCCTCCATTCTAATCTTCGGCGGGGAAAAGGGCAAGGATAGGGCAGTACTTCTCTCCCACCATGTGCTACCCTTTGTCCCATATTTTCGAGTTATGACTTTTTTCTGTGCTATACTCACGATACGGCAGAGTGGGTTATCTGCCGGTCTTTATGTGTTAGGACGGTTGTCAGTTGTCAGTTGTCAGTTGTCAGTTGTCGGTGGGCGATGGACGATGGACGACTGAGACGCATGACGCATGACGCATTACACGGTAAGCAATACGCAGAGGTTCCATTATGGCGGGCAATAAGGCAATCTTTGACACCGCGATGAAGCGCGCCCACGAATACGCCTGGGCGAACCAGTGGGAGCGCGCCATGAAGGAATATGGGCGCGCGCTCTCGGAGTTCCCCGACGATATGACGGCCCGCCGGAACATGGCCCAGTGCCTGTTTCGCCTCCGGCGATGGGCGCAGGCGATGGAGGCTTACGAAGCGTTGGTGCAGGCCGACCCCAGCGACCTGTTCGGGGTAAACCGTCTCGCCGAGATACACCTGGCGATAGGCAACACGGACGAGGCCAAGGCCACGTACATGCGCCTGACCGACCTGTATACCGGGAAGAACCAGTTCCACGAAGCGATCCGCGCGGTGCGCGACCTGGCCCGCGCCCTGCCCAAGGATAAAGAGGTGCGAATACGCCTCCTCGACCTGACGCAGGAGGCGGGGGACAAGCAGGCGCAGGCAGCCGAGCACCTCGCGCTGTCGCAGATCTCACAGGAAGAAGGGAACCTCGCAGAGGCGCAGGGCTACGCCGAAGCTGCCTCTGCCCTGGACCCCGAGAGCAACGAGATACGGCGCTGGGCCTACTCGCTCAAGCGCAAGATCGCGGAGAACGCGGGCACCATTACCCTCGATAGCAACGAATACGGCGGTCGGAAAGCCGCGGCCCCAGGCACCGGCCTCATACGCGCGCAAGAAGACCCGCCGGAGGCGGTGGCCCTGGTGGAGAAAGCGACAGAAGCCCAGAACCAGGGGGATTTCCGGGCGGCCCTCGAGTTCTATGATGGGGCGGTGAGGGCCGGGGCCAAGCGCGGCGCGGTGTTCTACAGCGCGGGGCTGTTGCACCAGCAGATGGGGAGGCCGGACCTGGCGATCCCGATGCTGGAGCGCTCGCTGCACGACTCCGAGTTCACCATGTCGGCCAACTACGTGCTGGGCCAGTGCTACTCTACCCAGCGCGCCCATGCGAAAGCCGCCACCGCCTTCGAGCGCGCCCTGGGGATGATCGATTTCGAGCAGATCACGATGCGAGAGGCCGACGAACTGATAGAACTTTACATGGCTACCGCCGACGCGCACCTGGCCGACAACAACCCCGGCAGGGCCTCATCGCTCTACAACAATCTCGCCACCCTTTTTAAGGCAAGGAAGTTCAACCACCCGCAGACGCCGGAGTTGGAGAAGCGTGCCCAGGACCTGTACAACCAGAGCATCCAGAGCAAGCTGATGGGGATCAGCAAGGGCGGGAGCAACTGGCTCGACCCAGGCCGGCTACCCGACGTAACGGAGATGGCTCCCGTGGGCGAGGACGCGACCCGCATGGATATGGGGGATATGCCCCTAAACGCCGAGGGGGGCACGTCTATCATCGAGGAGGGCACGCAAGAGCTGCAAGCCGCCGTGCGCGACGACAAGCCTACCTCGCTGATGAGGACCGCCGGCGGCGCGCTCCGCTCGATCACGGAGTATCTGCGAGCGGCTTCGATACCGGGGGCGGGCAACAGCAGCGACAATCTGGAGACGAGCGGCCCGATCCAGACCGCGCAGATCGAAGAGCCTGGCACGCAGGCAGCGTTGGGCGAGGGGCAGGCACCGATGCCGGGCACCGTCGCGCTGCCGGCAGACGAGGAGGAGAAGAACAGGCGCAAGGCCGCGCCTGGCACCCATTTCCTGGTGCGCAGCCCGCTCTCAACCGAATTTGTAAATACGGGGGATATGGCTACCGGCGGCGCGAGAGCGTTGGATGCCCAGAGGCTGATCGCGGAGGGCGAGCAGGCCATGGGCGACGGCAGGTGGGACGTGGCTATCGATTCGTGCATGGCCGTGCTGAGCGCCGACCCCGGCTACCTCCCCGTGCACATCATGTTGGGCGATATATACCTCCAGATGGGCCACGTGGAAGAGGCCATCACCAAGTACACGGCGGTGATGGACACCTATGTGGCGCGCGCCGAGCCGGAGAACGCGGCGGAGGTGTGCCGCAGGCTATTGCAGTTGGACCCCGGCAATCCGATGCTACAGAACCGGCTGGGCGTGCTGCTGCTGGAAGCGGGCAAGGTAGACGAAGCGGCCAAGGCGCTGCTGGGTGTGGCCGAGAGGCACTACGGCAACGGCGAAGTGGAGCGCGCCCTGGAAGAGGCGGAAGCCCTGAAGGCGCAGATGCCCAACTCGTCGGAGGTGGCGCTGGCTATGGGCACCTACCTGGGTGTGCTGGGCAGGCAGGGTGAAGCGTTGCTCGAATTGAGCCGGGCGTTGCACCTCGATCCCGGCAACGACCTGGCGCTGGGCCGCCTGTACGTGACGCTCGCGCAGGGGAACGAGGTGACCGCCTGGGATGCCTTGCAGAGTATATTGGAGCGCGCGGGCAAGCGCAAGAGCGCCAACCGCCTCTTCCTGGAAGAACTGAACATGGCGCTGAAGCCGGAAGGGAAGCGCAATGCGCATCCAGCCATTTATTACGGGCTGGCGGTGCTGGCCGGGCGCACCGACCTGATGGAGATCGCCGCCGACGCGCTGGACCAGGGTATCGTCATAATGACCACCGCCGAGACGCGGGAGATGGACAATTCGTGGCTGTTGCTCGAAGTGCTGATGCGCCAGTACCGGGGCGACCTGGCCCTGATGGCGAAGAGCACGGGCAAGGACCTGGGGGGCGGGGCGGTGGCGGCCCAGCACTACAACCGCGTGCTGGAGATCCTCAAGACGCACGGCGGGTTGGACGACGTGTCGCAGAAGAGCGGCGACCTGACTATACAATCACCCAGGCCGCAATACGGATTCACGCAGGTGTCGGAGCCGATCCAGCTTTACTACTCGCTGGCCGAGGCGAACGCCTCGCAGAACAACTGGGACGGCGCGATGGGAGCGCTGCAAGCTCTCAAGCAGATCATGCCGAACGACTACTCGGTGTATACGCGGCTGGCGGATATTTATTTCAGGCAGGGGCAGCTAAACCAGGCGCTGGCCGAGCTTAATGATTTGCTGGTGCTCTTCCAGAAGAACAACGACAACGAAAAGACGCTGGAGACGCTGGGGCACATGGCGAAGCTGGCCCCCAACAACGTGGCGGTGCGCCGCAAGCTGAGCGATATGTACCTCAAGCTGGGCATGACCGAGTACGGGCTACGCGAATTGAACACGCTGGCCGAGCTTCAGTTGAAGGCCGGGCTGCTGAAGGACGCCATCAGAACGTACCGCAAGGCCGCCGACCTGCACTACACGATGGGGCAACACGACCACGCGATAGGGACCTACGAGCGGATCGTGCGCATCGCCCCGCGCGACGTGGACGCCCGCCAGCACTTGCTCAATATGTACGTGCAGAGCGGGAGGCTGAAGGAAGCGGTGGAGGGAGAGCGCGGGCTGGCCGAGCTATTCATCCACGATGGGCGCACGGAAGAGGCTATCGCGGCCCTGCACCAACTGCTGGCGCTCGCGCCGCAGGACGTGCCGGGACACTATAGCCTCGCCAAGCAGTTGACGGCGTTGGGGGAGTACGGGCAGGCCGCGCGCCTGTACGGGCGATTGATCAAGCTCGACCCGGACAACGACAGGTTAGAGGTGATGAAGAGCGAGATGGAACGCATGGACCGCGAGAAAGAAGTCGGCAACAAGGGGGACGTGGTGGGAGCACCCAGGCAGCCTGAGACGCAGAAGGCCGGGGCCGGCGTATCGGGTGGGCGCGGGGCGCGGAGCAAGAAGTGAGGTGAGAAGTCAGAAGTCAGAAGTCAGAAGTCAGAAATAAGATGTTAGATGTTAGATGTTAGATATAGAGTATGTGAAGGACCGGGTGTTCTAGCGAATGCCCGGTCCTTTGTTATATCCACCTTTTCGGGGGGTTCTGCCCGCGTCCTGACCGCCGGGCACCGTGCCCTGGCCCCTGCCTACGAAGCGTGGGTCCATGCGACGCATGCGGAAGTCGCTGGCGGTGACGAAGACGTGGCGGCATAGGTCAGGGTCGCAGAGGCGCGAGCAGATGCGCGGGTCTATGCGGTCCAGGTCGCAATTGGAGGTGACGACGGTGGGCAGGCGCAGGTTGTATCTGTAGTTGAATATCTGGTAGAGCTTTTCGACGGCCCAGGCGGTGGACTGCTCGGCTCCGAGGTCGTCTATGATCAGGAGGTAGACCGAGCGGATCTGCTCGAAGCGTTCGTCGTAGGTGGTGTCGCTGTCGGGCGCGTAGGCTGAGCGCAGGTAGTGGAGCAGGTCGGGCGCGACCGCGAAGTAGACCTGCATGTGGTGGTCCTGCACCACGTAGTTGGCTATGGAGGCGGCAAGGTGGGTCTTGCCGGTGCCGTAGCCGCCCAGCATCAGCAGCCAGCCCTCCGGCTGGGTGGCGAAATCGGCGGCGGCGTAGTAGGCTTCGGTAGCGCCGGGTATCTCAGGGTCGAAGTTGGCGAAGACCTTCGTCTGGAAGGCGTCCAGGTTGCTCAGGCGGTAGAGGTCTTCGAGATTGCGCTCTTCGGTGGCCTGGGTGCGGCAGACGCAAGGGTAGAGCTTACCGAAACGCGGGTCGCCCACGGGCGCGTTCATCCTGAGCCAGCCCGCGCCATGGCAATGGGGGCAGGGATCGGGGGGCAGGGACCGGGGATCGGAGGGTAATCTGCGCGCGATGACAGGCGGTGGGCTTACTTGTGCCCTGGCCGCTTCTTCGCTTGCCGGTCCTTGATCCCTGATCACCGACCCCTGCCCCCTATCGTTCGGGCCTGAAGAGGAAGGCGTACTTCCCCTTCGTGTATTTGTCGGGATCGAGAGATTGCTCAACAGATCGCCTATCTTTTCCACTCTGCCTGCCCTCCGCGGTCCATCGCTCCAATATGCGCTCTATGTATCGCCAGTTGCGCTTGTTGTTCAGCACGGCCTCTTCGAAAGCCGCTTCCAGCCACTCTCCAGGGTAGCGGCCCTCGGCTTCCTGTAGCTTCTCGGCCATGATGGGGGTTAGCAGACCGATGTTCTGCTCGTATAGCACGTATATATTGGGCCGCTCAATGAGAATTGCAGATTTTAGATTGCGAATTGCGGATTTGTCGTGGGAGTCTAGGTAGGGTTGGACGAGAGGGGTTTCTACTATGTCGATCTCGCCTTTGCCCAGGGCCTCTACCCACGCTTTGTGGTCGCGGGTGTTGAGCAGGAACCAGTATTCCATCTGCTCCGGCTCTTCCGGGGACGGATGCTTGCCGTTGCCGTTGCTCTTGCCGTTAGTGGACAGGCTATCGAGTCGCAAACCCAAATCCGAAATCCGCAATTGAAGGAGTGTGCCTCGGCCCACGGCCAGCTCTAGCCCTTCACGTAAGGCTTCCTCGAAGCGGCGCGGGCCTTTGCCCTGGGCCAGTGTCGCCTTGAGTTTCTCGTCGCTCTCCAATTCGCTCAGACTGACCATCCTGGGGGCCGTGACACCCGCTCCGCTCCTGGCAAGCCGCCAGAAGAGGTAGAGGGTGACTTTCATCTCCAGGGGCGAGGTGATCTGGGGGAGGACGTCCTCGAAGAAGCCTTCCGGCACGCGGATGGTCTTCTGTCTATCGCTGGAGAAACCTGTGAAGGGTTTGGGCATGGGGGTTGTCGGTTGTCAGTTGTCAGTTGTCGGAGGCTATGGTATCTACCGGCAACCGACAACCAACAACTGACAACTGGTTACTCTTCCTGTCTATAGACTTCGAGGTCGGCGAACTTGGTAGTGCGGTTGAAGAAGCGGAGGGGTATGGTCGTGAGGGGGCCGTTGCGGTGCTTGGCGATGTGGATCTCGGCGATGCCCTTTTTTTCGGTGTCGGGGTTGTACATTTCCTCGCGGTGGATGAACATGACTATATCCGCGTCTTGCTCGATGGAGTTGTGGACGGTTATGTCTGAAGCTACGAAGTTGTGATGGCCTTCTACTGTAAGGTCGTACACTTCTTCTTCGCCGTTGGGTTCGATGGCGGCTACCTCGTCCCAGTAGACGTCACTTGCAGCCATACGCGCCAGCTCTGGAGACTTTACTACTACCGCCAACCTGGTTGCTCGTTCGCGGCTGACGTTTTGCTTGTACAGGCCGGTGCCGCAGTAGGCATTGCCCAACGCCGCCTGCATTTGCCGTGACGTCAAGCCGGTGGCCTGCATAGCAGGTACGGCGGTCATACGCCAGATCTCGCGCGGTAGCACGTCGCGATTAGTGTTGGCTACCTTCTCTATTAAGTAGTCGAGGATGGCGAGCCTGTGGTCCTGCTTGCTCCGTCCAAGCGCGCCTACCTCATACAAGAAACGTTCTACATCTGACTTGCCTTCGACGCTGACGTGGTATTGGTCACGTCCCTTGAGGCCCTGCGACACAGTGCGTAGGATCGCATTGATTCCAAGACGCAGGAGGAGAGATTGTACGTTCCGCGCCAGTTCCGGGCTGCTAGTCGCGTAGTAGATCGTGGGATAGTGTCGTTTGCCACGTGTCATGTGGATACAGCCGTCTGTGGACCATAAATGCTTCAGGAAGAGCGCTATACTCTCACGCGGCTGCGCGAAGACCTTATCAGGTACGCGCTTCTGGTGCGAGCGGAGATCGAAAATGCCCATGCCATCGAGCCAGGCGGCTACGGGATTCCGCTTGCCATGCGTCAAGTGGTACGATGCAGGAATGTAGACTTGATACCAATCAACCTCCCGTTGCACGCGCGGCTTCACGTCGGATCCAAATACGGAGCTTGCGAGCGCGGCCACTGTTTCGGCCAGCCCCAGATCGTTAGTCGTATAGTGGATTGGACTACGAGCCAGCGTGCAACCGTCGCCGATCAGATGTCCAAGCAAGGCTAACTCATCGTTGCTCATCGTGGCCTGGTCAGGGCTGGGGAGCTGTCTGGGAAGGGCCAGTCGAGTGTCGACAGCCAACTCATCGAGGCGACGCCAACCGTGGATGGTCAGGAACTTGTGGTTGGCGGTAGCACGGATGGTCCGACCCAACCTAGTGGTCAACTTGAACACGGGTTTGCGGCCTGTTGAGAAAACATTGGTCACAGCAGCAGGTGCCAGGGTCCATTTCTGAGTGTCTAAAGCCAGCACTCGGAAGCCGCGCTTCCCTACTAGCTCACCGATAGGCCGATACCTGCCGTCATCGGGCAGGTATACAGGGGAGTCGCTTGTAAGGCAGCCCGACTCGCGTAGGTCGGAGAGCATCGGCACGTGGTTGGTGCGGCTCTCGACGGCGCGGGATAGCTGGGCGCAGGCAATCACTGGGATGTTCAACTCGCGGGCCAGCACCTTCAGCCCGCGACTGATCTCTGACACTTCCTGTACACGGTTCCCATCTCGCCGCGAGGTACCCTGCATTAACTGTAGATAGTCAATCACCAGGAGGTCAACGCCTGACTCAGCTTCAAGTCTCCGCGCTTTGGACCTTATTTCGTGGATGGTAAGGCCCGCGCTGTCGTCGATGAAGATGGGCATCTGGGCCATGCGGCCAATGGCGTCCGATACTAACTGCCACTCCTCGTCGTTCAGGTAGCCAAGGCGCAGGCGCTGGCTGTCAACACCTGTCTCTACGGCAAGCAGACGCTGTACCAACTGCTCCCGGCTCATTTCCAGCGAGAAGACACCTACGCGGCTGCCGCGCGCGGCGGCGTTGTGGGCGATGCCGAGCGAGAGACTGGTTTTTCCGACTCCCGGACGAGCTGCCATGATGATCAAATCGCTCTTTTGCAGGCCGCCGGTCGCTTCATCCATGTCGTGGAAGCCGGAAGGCACGCCTACGACGCTGCCTGGGGAGTGCTGGATCGCTTCTATGCGGTCATAATATTCGTTGAGAACCTGCTCTATCGAAGCGAAATCCTTGGTCATGGTGCGCTGGGAGATGGCGAAGAGTAGCTGCTCGGCCTTGTCGAGGACCTGGGCTGTGTCTTTGTCCTCCGAATAACCCAGGGCCGCTATCTCTCCGCCGGCAGAGATGAGGCGGCGCAAGACCGAGGTACGCTCCACTATATGGGCGTAATACTCAATGTGCACCGACGTGGGGGTGCGGTTGATCAGGTTGACCAGGTAGCTGTCGCCGCCGATCTGATCGAGGCGGCCCGACCTGTCAAGCTCGGACGACAGGGTAACGGGGTCGGGCGGCTCGCGCCTGGCATAGAGGGCGAGCACCGAGGCGTATATCCAGCCGTGAGCCTCCCGGTAGAAGTCCTCCGGGTGCAGGAAAGGGGCTATCTTGATGATGGCATCGCGGTCGAGGAGGAGCGAGCCGAGAACAGCCTCCTCTGCCTGCAAGTCGTAGGGGACGGGGCGCTCTACCCCGCCGGGCGTGTCCATGTTCATACGGTGCTACCTAAGCTTACACTAATCTCAAGAAAACTCTATCAACTCAAAACGCTTTGGTCTGCTACATCCTCGACTGTAGCACCGGCGCTCTTATACTATTGTAAGGCTCGCCCGTATAGCCGCATGCCGATTACACATTTCCACATTCCGCACGTACATCCAGTACGGGCGACCCGATGGGTCGCCCGTACGCACGAAAGCTGCTATTAGCCCTGGGCCTGCTCGTCGCCCGTATCTTCAGCAGCGGCATCCGCGTCTTCCGCCGTCATCATGGGCGCGGCTTCGGAGGCTTCGGTCATCGCGGCTTGCTCCGGCTCGGTGACTTCCGCCGGTTCAGCGGCTTCGGCAGCGCGCGTAGCTTTGCCACTGGCCCCGGCCACTTCGGGCGCGACCTCTACTGTGAACCTGGCGGACACACCCTGCCCGAAGTCGGCGGAGGCAGAGTAGGTGCCGGTGCGGTGGATCGCCTCGTCAATGGCGATCTTGCGGCGGTCAAGGTCGATGCCGTACTGGGTGAGCAGCGCCTCGGCAACGTCGGCGGCGGTCACGGACCCGTACAGGCGGTTCTCGGACCCCACGCGGGCGCGGATCTTGACGGTCTTGCCTTCGACTGCGGCGGAGGCTCCCTGCGCGGCGCTCGCAGCCTTCTGCGCGCGGCGTGCGTATACATCGGCCTGTGCCTCGGCCTGCTTGAGCGAGCCGCGAGTAGCAGTGACCGCCAGCTTCCTCGGCAGGAGATAGTTGCGGGCATACCCGTCGGCTACTTCTTTGACAGCGCCAGCATCTCCCAGGCCAGGCACGGCCT
>JBAURA010000324.1:0-2557 GCA_049580985.1 Chloroflexia bacterium | reverse complement strand
TCGTAGGGGCACCCCTTGTGGGTGCCCTGCCCCCATACCTGGATCTTGCCCCAAGAGGGCACCCACAAGGGGTGCCCCTACGATCCTTCTACCGTAAATCTGAACGCTTACGCTGGAGCTATAGCTCGACTTCCCGCGTGACCTAAGCTCTTTACTTTTGGTCTCTATACCGCAACGTGCCCAGTTGCGACAGCAGGATGTCGAACGGCGGGGGGTTCTCAGGGTGCAGCTCGAAAACGGCGCGCTCGAAGTATTGGACGGTGTAGCTTCTGCCATCCAGGTCCGACACCTCGGCGAACTCATTTGAGATGGGGTAGCCTTGCTGCGCCAGCCCACCGTGCTCGCGCCAGTATTGCAGGAACCTGCCCCCCAGGCGCTTGCCGGTTTCCGGGATGAGGAGAGAGCCTGGCGCGGCGTTGGGCCGTTGGTTGGGAGCGCCGTTTGGGTACTTCTCCTTGTAACGGAAGGTGCCTAGCTGGGAAAGGAGCACATCGAAAGGTGGCCGGTTGTCCGGATGGTGCTCGAAGACGGCGCGCTCGAAGTATTGGGCGGTGTAAGTCTTGCCGTCTAGCTCGGATACCTCACTCATCAACCCCGAAATCGGATAGCCCTGCTGTGGCAGGCCGCCATGTTGGTCCCAGTAATCGAGGAAGATGCCGGTAACCGTCATATTCGTTTCGGCGAAGGTGCGGCTGCCGCTGCCAGGAATCTGGGGAGGAGACGCGGCCCCCTGCGAGGCTGATGGCTGCCAGGCGGGCATACCGTCGTATCCTGGGCTGTTGGTCAGACGCCTCTCGTTGGAGCCGTCCGCGTCTATCGCGTACACTTCCCAGTTGCCGTCGCGCTCCGAATAGAAGGTGAGGCCTTTGCCGTCGGGCGACCAGACGGGCCGCTCGTCGGAGGCGGGGTTGTCCACCAGGCGGCGGCGATTGGTGCCCGTCACGTCCATCAGGAAGACGTCGAAGTTGCGCCCAAAGGTGACGTTGAACGCCAGGGTGCGGCCATCCGGGGACCACGCGGGGTTCAACTCGACCGCCCGCCCGGCGCTGACGCGCTGAAGGTCGCTGCCGTCGGGTTTGACCGTGTACACCTGGGCGTACCCGTCGCGGTCCGACATGAAGGCGATCCTGGTGCCATCGGGCGACCAGGCGGGCTTCTCGTCAAGCCCTGGGCCTGTGGTTATCCTGCGAGCATTGGAGCCGTCGACGTTCATCACGTACACGTCCCAGCTACCATCGCGGTTGGACGCGAACCCCAGTTGCTTGCCGTCGGGCGACCACGTCGGGTAGATATTCCTGCCGGCCTCCCTGGTAAGGCGGCGCGGGCCGGAGCCGTCCGCGTTCATTACATAGATGTCCTCTTTGCCTCCCGACACCGAGCTGACCGCCAGCAGCTTGCCGTCCCGCGACCAGGCCGGGTGAGAGGGATCGGACATCTCAGAGGAGAGAAGGCGGACGTTGGAGCCGTCCGCGTCCATAGTGTACAGGGCGGGTGGACCGTCGCGGTCGGATATGAAAGCGATCTTCGTCTGCCCTACCGATTGTGCAATCGTGGCAGGCGGCGGGACCGCTCCCAAAAGAGCCAGCACGTACGTAAGCGCGGCGGCTGCCATGCCGAATCTTTTCTGCATACTCCACCTCCTCAGCGTGACAGGTGATACTTCAGAATATACACTGCAAAGCCCCTGTCAGTTCCCTCCGTGCTCAACCGCTATATTCGTTTGTTAAGGTACAATAACACCCAATCGACCCGCGTACCCGTCTTTGATGCACAAAGATGGGGAAAGCTCTTTCAACCGTATTATAGCACAATTGTTCTGTTAATGATACCCCCATTTGGGTAGTTTTTTGCGGATTCTGGGGGATTTTCATGACCGGAACCTGGTGCTATACTTCCTCAGCCCTAATGAACGAGGCACCGCACGATGTCATTGCTCCCGGCACATACTTACCTTGACGAGCGCGGAATACCATACCGCCGCCTGACCTTCCCGGAGAGCACCGAGAAGGGCGCTGCCAACGTGGCGCGGGCGCTCGGCTACCGGGAGCGGCAGATGGTCAAGACCCTGGTGTTCGAGACCGACAAGGGGGAGCGCGTGCTGATCATGCTCGGCGGCGACCAGAACGCTATCTCCGGGCACCTGAAGAAGGCGCTCGGCTCGCGCAACATACGCCTGGCAGACCCGGAGGAGGTGCTCGCTACCACGGGCTACGTAATAGGCTCGATCCCGCCTTTCCACTGGCAGCCTGACGGGTTTCGTTCCTTCCTGGAGGAGAGCCTTATGTCGGAGCCTCTGCTGGGTGTGGGCGCAGGCCAATGGGGCGAGGAGATTATGATCACCCCCTGGTACCTGGTGGAGGCCAGCCGCGCACAGGTCGTGAACCTCACCGACAGAGAGCGTCCGGTCTTCTCGGAGTAATCGTCGGAGCTTCTAACAAGATTCGTAGGGGCGGGTCCCCGTGCCCGCCCCTACGAATGTTGTTAGAAGCTCCGACGATTACTCCGGGAAAACCGGGCGCTCTCTGTCGGTCAGGTTCTCGACCTGCGCGCGGCTGGC
>JBAURA010000323.1:0-4724 GCA_049580985.1 Chloroflexia bacterium | reverse complement strand
GTTCCTGGGGTTATCCCCTGTGACCTGGTTCCTCCTGCTGGAAATAGCTATCCTGGGCGCGCTCCTAATCGGTGCGGTGCGCACTGCGCGAGGTCCTATCAGCAGAGAGGCGGCGGTTGCGCTCCCTGCCCTTACGTGGCTGGTACTGGCCTTATGGTCAAGCCCTCAGCTTCTCCCCTTACGCCTCCCACTGGTGGGGTACCTGGACGCCGTCACGCTGGCTTCCAGCGCGTGGCTCCCTGCCTGCCTGCTCGCGGGGTACGCGCTCGTGAACACCTGGCCGCAGGTGGCCCGGTGGACGGTAGACTGGGGAAGACGCAGGACGAAGGACGAAGGACGAAGGAATATAGTGGATGGCCCACCGTCCACCGTCCACCGTCCACCGTCCACCGTCCTTCGTACAACAATAGCAATAGCTGTCCTGGCGAGTATCGCGGCAGGCATGGCACTCGCGCCTATCAAGGAGCGCAGGCCCTACATTGAACCGGCGGATATGGAGGCCCTTACGTGGATGCGGGACAACCTGCCGCGCGATAGCTACGTGCTCGCCAACACCTTCAACTTTCCGTGGTCCCCTGCCCAGGCGCTCGGCCTCGATTCGGGACTGTGGATACCGCTGGTGGCCGGGATTCGCTCGTCGGTCCCTCCCATCAACGCGTATAATGAGAGACCTGCCGACGAGCAATACTTCAGCCGCGTGCAAGGGCTCGCAGCCTTCAGACAATTACCTGGCAGCGCCACAGACTGGCAGGCGCTCAAAGAGGAGGGCGTAACCCACATCTTCATAGGCTCACGCGCGGATGGCGAGGGCTTCTCCGCACCGGATCT
Organism: Chloroflexia bacterium; assembly: GCA_049580985.1. GTDB lineage: Bacteria > Chloroflexota > Chloroflexia > QHBQ01 > JADMIH01 > JADMIH01. The sequence continues at coordinate 3,896 of JBAURA010000323.1, read as the reverse complement.
GCTCAAAGATACCCACGTCCAACTCCTCTTCCACCGAGATAGCGTCTGGCTCTTCCGCATAATCTGACAACCTACGGACCTACCCCACAGGCACAAAGGCAGGGATACTTCTATCGAATCACGAAGATACGAGCGTTTCACACTATGACACAAAACGTATGACGTATGAATGAGCTCTACGCAACATACAGCCACCTCATAAACCTGATCGGAGTCAATGCGCTGCTGGCTTTGAGCGTATACCTTACGCTGTCGTGCGCCATGCTATCGTTGAGCAACGCGGCCTCCATGGGGATCGGGGCATACACGGCGGCCTTTCTGACCACTAATCTTGGGTGGGGCCTCTGGCCAGCGGTGGCGGTAGGTGCCGTGTCAGCAGGGCTGGTGGCGCTCCTGCTGGGCCTGCCGATTCTGAGGCTGCGGGGCGTGTTTCTTGCCATCGCCACTATAGGCTTCGGCGAGGTGGTGCGCATCGGCATAGTAATCACGCCCGCGCTGGGTGGAGCCGAGGGCTTCCGCCTCAACACGGCCACCAACACCGCCACCTCCGGCTTCTGGGAGATCTACGTCGCGCTGGCGGTAGCAATCTATTTCTTCAGCAGGCTCAAAGGCTCGCGCATGGGGCTGGCCCTCGAAGCGATCCGAGAGGACGAGAACGCCGCCCGCACGATGGGCATCAACGTCACATTCTACAAAGTAGCCGCGTATGCGCTGGGCGCGGTTATCGCGGGCATAGCGGGCGCTCTCTACGCCCACGCCCTGCCTGTGCTCACACCCGGCGTATTTGGCTTCAGCCGCGCGGTGGACATACTTGTGTATGCGGTGGTGGGCGGCACGTTCGCCTGGCGAGGCGCGCTGGGCGGCGCGTTCCTGATGACTATCCTCTCGGAGGTGCTGCGCATCGTCCCGCCCATCTGGGGCGTAACCATCAAAGACTACCCGGAGATATTCAGCGGCCTGATCCTCCTGGCTGTGATCCTCTTCCTCCCGAACGGCTTGCTGAGTATAGCGGCGGGGTGGAAGTGGAGGCGACGAAGGGCGAAGGACGGAGGACGAATGACGGAGGCGGGGACGTAAAACGTAAGACGCGAAACGTAAAGCGCGAAACGCGAAATATACACCTATGCAATCCGAAATCCGGGTGCCCTCTGGGCGACCAAAATCCGCAATACTATCGGTCCAGGCCCTGACCCGCGCTTTCGGGGGGCTGGTAGCCGTCAACAATGTGTCGTTCGACATATATCCGGGCGAGATCTACGGGCTGATCGGGCCGAACGGCGCGGGCAAAACTACGGTGATCAACATGCTGAGTGGGTTGCTACCGCCCACCAGTGGTATGGTGGAGTTTCGGGGCAGCCGCGTAGAGCGTATGCCTGCCCACAGGATTACCAGGCTGGGTATATCGCGTACCTACCAAAACATCCGGCTCTTCGGCGCGATGACCGTGCTCCAGAACGTGATCGTCGGGCAGCACTGCCGCCTGCATGCTGGTCTCCCGGAGCGGCTCGTATTCTCGCCCCGTGTGCGCCGCGAAGAGGCCACCGCGACGCAGAAGGCACGGGCGCTGCTCTCAAGCTCGGGGCTGGAGGCGATGCAGAGCCACCTCGCTGCTTCTCTCCCCTACGGTAGCCAGCGCAGGCTGGAAATGGCCCGCGCCCTCGCTTCCGATCCCCACCTCCTCTTGCTGGACGAGCCGGCAGCCGGCATGAACTCAGCCGAGCGCGCCGATCTACAGGAACGTCTTCGTGCACTGGCGGCGAGCGGCCTGACCATCCTCCTCATAGAACACGATGTTAGCCTGGTGATGAGCCTTTGCCATCGTATTGGTGTGCTCAACTTCGGCAATCTCATAGCCGAGGGCACCCCTGCTGAGATAGGCAGCAACCCGGCGGTCATCGAGGCATACCTGGGGACTGACTAAAAGCCTATATAAATAGGCCTTTAGCCTGCTACTCTCCCTCGCCGCCTCTATGTATAATTGCCTGAAGCTTTGTTACCTTGCTTATGAGCAGGCCGGACACGACCAGCAACAGAGCTAGAAAGGCCAAAAGGGCTGCAAGCACCGTCACCTCAGCGCTATGAATATCACCCGTACCCGGCATACCTGGTACCTGCACGCCGGCGGCACCCGGAGCGCCGTCAGCTAACAACCGCTCATACACGACCGTCAATGGCGGCACTTCAGAATGAGTGACGATCACAAGCGTATCGGTGCTCTTATGATATATGATATCTCGTGGCGGTAAGGCTCGCGCGGAGGGTGCACTTAACGTACCATCGGGGTTCTTGTAGGCAGGATAAAGTTCATAGGGATTCTGCTTCGATGGCTTGGCAAAAGTGTAGCCATTGTCATATGTTGAGTTAGAAACTTCGAGAATATCGGTAGGATTGTCTACCGCAACCCACACACCAATATACGGGTCCGATGCTGAAGAGGCAACCACGGCAGTGGCAGTAGGAGAAGGTTGAAAAGCGAGGGTAGCACTTGTGGGCGCAGTTGCGATACCCGCGATAGCCAGCATGCAGGTACTTACGAAACGCAGCAGCGAATCTCGAAACATTTCTTGCCTCCAGTTGCCCAACTAGCGTATCAACCACGCCCAATACATGGTGCGCTCAGTCACAACGAATTGCCTGGCTGCTGGTTGCATCGAAGTACTTTCGTATCTATGAGATGACCTTTAGGGACGGCTGGCGGTGGACGATGGACCGCCGCCTAAAAATTGCACAAAAAGACTACCCAAAAGGTATACGAAAAAGAGTCCAGTTTTCGATGACTAATGCCATATAGCATATAGAGGGGCATATCATCCAACAACAGGCATATGTACACTATCGCAACAGTCATACACCCCAACTGTTTCTTCAAAGCAGAGTAAGCAGGAGGTAAGCAGAGTTTTCTTATCTAATTCCCCAACCCCTTAATCCCTTAATCCCTTAATCCCTTAATCCCTTAATCCCTTAATCCCTTAATCCCTTCTTCTCTGCTATCTCTGCTTTGAAAAGGCAGCCAGTCTGGCGTAACTGTCGAGGATAATCAGCGTGATGTGAGTCATGGAGAAGTTATCGAGAAAGCTATGCTGGAAGTACGCGATCTAGTAGTTAGATACGGGCAGATAGAGGCCGTCAAGGGGGTATCCTTTCAGGTGGAGGAAGGGCAGGTGGTGGCGCTCGTCGGAGCGAACGGGGCGGGCAAGACAACCACTCTAGGTGCGATCTCGGGGCTGCTGAGGGCGCACAGCGGGAGCATCATCTTCGGAGGGCAGGAGATCAGCCGCTGGCCGTCGCACCGGATCGTGGCGGGGGGCATCGCCCAGGTGCCCGAAGGCCGGGCGATCCTGGCGGGCATGACTGTGCAGGAGAACCTCGAGCTTGGGGCCTCGGCGGGTGGGGCGCGCCGTCCCTCGCCGGGCGAGATCGACAGGATGTACGCGCGCTTCCCCGTGCTGGGCGAGCGGCGCGGGGGGCTGGCGGGTAACCTGTCGGGCGGCGAGCAGCAGATGCTGGCAATCGCCCGCGCCCTCCTCCTCAAGCCGCGCCTCCTCCTGATGGACGAGCCTTCGATGGGCCTCGCGCCCCTCCTCGTCAGAGAGATATTCAAGATAATCACCGAGTTGAACGCCGAGGGGAGTACCGTGCTGCTGGTTGAGCAAAACTCGCACAAAGCGCTAGGCATAGCGCACTACGCGTATGTCCTGGATAGGGGCAAGATCGCGCTGGAAGGCACAGGCCAGGAGCTATTGCACAACGAGCAGGTGGCGCGGACTTACCTGGGAGGGCGGGCGGAGTAACTGGGGTTGGGGATTAGGGATTAGGGATTAAGGGGTTAGGGGATAGAGGACATGAGCAGTAAGGATGAACAATGGGAAGTTACAGGTAGGGAGGTGGTGTTGGAG
>JBAURA010000322.1:0-2424 GCA_049580985.1 Chloroflexia bacterium | reverse complement strand
GGTTGCGGGATTGCTTGTGCTAGAGGGTAGGTATTTGCTAGAATCATAGCTGGGCCAGGTAGTAAGGAGTGAGATAAAGAGTGAATATCGTAGGCGGGACATTGAGGGCGATAATCGCGGTCGTGATGATCGTGGGAGTGGTCGCGTTTGGGGTGTGGCTGTGGCGCGCAAGCGAAGCGTGGGTGCCCGGAGCTGAAGAAAACAAATGTGTGGGGGCGGAGACCTTCGTTGTGAAGGCCAACCAGACCGTACAGGATGTGGCCGACAATTTGCAGAGGGTGGGGTTGATCGACAATTCGTATCTGTTCGTGCTTCGGTTGAGGCTGACGGGGAACGAGCGCAAGCTGCAAGCGGGCACGTTTGAAGTGGAGTGCGGGAAGGACTATGACACGGTCATTCGCGTGCTCACGACGCCGATAGGGGCCGACGTCATCGATTTCCAGGTGATCGAAGGGTGGCGGCTGGAGGAGATCGCCGAGAAGCTGGGGGCGCAAGGCATAATCAGCCCGGAAAACTTCCTCCAGAGGACAACCACGCACGAGGGCGCGTTGCAGTATATCGAGGCGAGCGAGGTGCTGACGAACGCGGGCATACCGGCGGACAAGGGGCTTGAAGGATTCCTGTTCCCGGACACTTACCAGGCGAAGAAGAACCCAACAGGCGACAACAGCGACGAGGTTATCAAGGAGATGCTTGAAGGGTTGGAAAACAGATTGGGAGAACTGAACTCGGCGGACCTGAACGCCGATGTTGCCGCGCACCTGGTCGTGGACCGGCCCGCCACCGTGTACGACGTGATGACGCTGGCGTCGATAGTGCAACGGGAGGCGGCGGTGGAAGCCGAAATGCCGGATATAGCGCAGGTGTACTGGAACCGACTGGCCGGTAAGCTGCCCGACGGCGCGCCTCCCTACCTCAACGCCGACCCGACGATCCAGTACGCGCTGGGGGAGCCTGGGAACTGGTGGAGGACGCTTACGCTCGAGGACCTTCAAATAGACCATCCCTACAATAGCTACAGGAACATATCGCTGCCGCCGGGGCCGATTAGCAACCCAGGACTGGCGGCCATTCGAGCGGCCCTCTATCCATCGGAAGGCGACTACCTTTACTTCGTGGCTAAGTGCGACGATAGCGGTGGGCACTATTTCGCCAGGACGCTTGCCGAGCAGAGCGCAAACCAGGCGCTCTGCCCATAGCATGGAGACAAGGGTAAATAAAGAAGAACAAGAGGCCCCACCTTGCAGTGGGGCCTCTTGTTTCGAGGAGGGAGGGAAGGTTGGCTAAGTTAGGGTCACCTGCCAGCGGGACGCTTGGCGAGGGTGAGGCTGACATCCTGTTCGGTGTCGGAACCGGCAGGTAGGATGGTGAGGGTGATAGTCTCTCCTACCTTGTGCTTCATGAGTAGCTCAAGGAGAGAGGTGGAGCCTGTTACGTCGACGCCGTCGAACTTGACTATGATGACGCCCTGCGTGAGGCCGGCCCTGGCCGCGGGGCTGTCGGGCTGCACGTCGGTCACGTAGAGGCCGCTATCGCGGGAGAGGTCGTAGTAGGCGGCGATCTGCGGGTTGATAAGCTGGTATGAGATGCCTATGTAGGGGCGCTCGACCGCGCCGTTGGCGATGATCTGGTTGGCTACTTCCCTGGCGGTATTGCTGGGGATGGCGAAGCCGAGACCTTCGGCCACGTCGCCGGAAAAGCCGCTGCCGCGCACGACGGCCACGTTGATGCCTACCACTTTGCCCGTGATGTCGAGCAAGGGGCCGCCGGAGTTACCGTGGTTGATGGCGGCATCGGTCTGGATCAAGTTTTGCATGGCAGGGGAGCCGCCGGCGTCATCGAGGTCGCGGTGGAGGGCGCTCACTACGCCTGCCGTGACGGTGTTGGCGAAGTCGCCGAGGGCGGAACCGATGGCGATCACGGGCTGGCCCGGTTCGAGGGCGTCGCTGTCGCCGAACTCGGCTACAGCGGGCACGGCGGCGTCTACTTTGATCACGGCCAGGTCGGAGAAGGGGTCGGTGCCGACCAGGGTGGCGGAAGATTTCGTGCCGTCGGAGAAGATCACCTCCAGCGCGCGCTGGTTCTCGACTACGTGGTTGTTGGTGACGATGTAGCCGGCGCGGTCGATGATCACGCCTGAGCCGCTGGCAGAGGCGCTGCCGCCAAGGCCCGCATTGCCTTGCATCTGGTTGACGACGGTGACGACGGCGGGGCCTGTCTTGCGCACGGCGGTGCGTGCGTCTATTATGCCTACCTGCCCCGGTGGGGACTGGTTGTCGGATACGGTGCGTGGGGTGGGGTTGCCCGCGCTGTCCTGCGAGCTGGTGGCCTGGGCGGTTTGCGTGGCGGTGGGTAATTCGAAGAAGGAGGCCACGCCCGCGCCGCCTATGGCGCTCAGGCCGGCGAGGGAGATGAGGGTGAGGA
>JBAURA010000321.1:0-9568 GCA_049580985.1 Chloroflexia bacterium | reverse complement strand
GTCCTGGCCCGCATAGCAGGCACACATGCTCTACGGCAACAGTCGGAGCCTCGTAGCGTGTAATAAGGAGCACTGCACAATGTGCAGTGCTCCCCGGATCTGGCCTAAGGCGGCAGCGCCATTTTCTAAGGTGAGGACGGCCAGCCCCATGGGCGAGGGCGAGGCCACGACCAGGGCTTGGGACGCCCACACGCCGCCGTCCCCGGCGATCCGTGCCCCCGGCCTCCCTTCTTCCATCCCGGCACCGTGTTTGCGGTGCAGCCATCGTCGATCCCAAGGTCGGGTAGAGGAGAGAACCCCAGCCCCTTCGTCCAGGGGGGCCGGGTGCAGTCGCCACTGCGCCAGATGCAAGAGGAGGACGCGTTATCGTCGCCACTAGCGGGTGGTGCAGCGAGAAAGCCTGCTTCATTGCCCGCACGCCACCAGCAGCAGCTTAGTTGGAGGCTACAACATTGATCGCTGTCACCACTACGTGGTCTTATCGTGGTGGCAAAAGGTATGCCACCCTTGCTGTTACCGAGATCACCATAACAGGTAGACCCTTCGACACCGCCCACGGCGGCGATGAAGCCTACTCACATACCTATAGGCTGCTTCCCTTTCCAACGTTTTTTCTTGCACTTAGCCGTCTCCGCTAAACCCGTTGGATCGGTGTAATTGAGGGGGTTGTCGCCAACGTAAGCGTAGGCCCGCTCGGTCAGGCTGAGCAGTGGGTCTACGGTCAGGAACTGCTGAGTAGGCGGATCGTAGTAGCGCGCCCTCAGATAAATGAGGCCCGACTCGGCGTCGGTGTACTCACCGGCAAAACCAAAAGGGTTCGTCACTGTCACCGTGGAGCTGATTACCATGCCGTAGGGTTCGTAGGTATAGCGGTTGGCTACCTGACCCGCCCCATCGGTCAGGGTGCGCACGCTGCCCAACTGGTCGGTGTGATAGTAGTAGACCTGGCCGCCGTTAGTCACTTCCTCCAGCAGCGTCATACCTGGCCCGTAGATGTAGCGCGCCGAGCCGTCCTGTAACAGCATGGGTAGGCCCTTGCCCACGTCCCAGGTGAACTGCTGGGTGACGGCACCGACCGTCTTGGACATGCGCAGCCCGTCGCCATTGTAGGCGTGCTGCGCCACGCTGTTGTAGTCCTTCAGGCGGTCTTCCTGATCGTATGTGTAGTTGATCGTCGGCCCGCCCAGGTTGTCGGTGCGCCGGGTGCGGTTGCCGGTGGGGCTGAACAGGTAGCTATAGTTCTTGGTTTGGGCGGTGCCCTGCTGTTCAATCAGGCTGAATAGCTCACTCGCCGGGTCGTAGGTACGGTTGTCATTGGTCGGCGGGGTGGCCTGGGGCTGCAAGCCCGTCTGGGTCAGGCGGAAGGCCGCATCGTAGCCCCAGGTACGTGTCAGCGTCGCTCCAGGGGCTTCGGCCAGGTCAGAGGTTAGCCGGTTGAGCATGTCGTAGGCGTAGGTGTCGGCCCTGCCTTGCCCGCCGGCCTGTTCGTGGGTGAGGGTAATCTGGCCCACCGGGTCGCGCGTGTAAGTTGCGCTCAGGATCGTGGTGGCGCTAATGCTATGCGTCATAGAGATGACCCGGTCGGCGGGGTCGTAGGCCACATCAAGGCGCGTGCCGTTGGCATGGCTCTGGCGGACTAGGTTGCCGCCTGCATCGTAGACGAACTGAGTGCTGTTGTTCAACCAATCGGTGAGATTGACCATGCGGTGGGCATCGTCGTAGGCGTAGGTCACCGTGCCCGCTCCAGGGTAGGTGAGGGCCGTGAGATTATTCGTCAGGTCATAGCCGTAGCTTACCGTCTGCCCAGCCCCGTTTTGCATCTGTACCAGCCGGTGCAATGAGTCGTAGGTGTAGCGAGTAGTACCGGTACCGTCGGTCATCGTCAGGCGGCGACCCAGCATATCGTAGGTGTAGCCGACGTTAGGCGTGGTGCTATCGCTGTAGCTAACGCCGGTGAGTTGCCCGGCGGGGTCGTAGGTCTGGTCGGTGTGTGTGCCATCGGGGCGGTCCAGGCGGGTGAGGCGGCTGGCCGCGTCATAGCGGAAGGTCGTGGTGCGGCTCAGGGGGTCGGTCTGCTGGATCACGTTCCCCAGGCTATCGCGGGTGTAGCGGGTGATCTGGCCGAGAGGGTCTACCATACTGACCATACGGCCCGCATTGTCATAGACATAATCGGTATGCGTGCCGTCCGGCTGCGTCACGCGGGTTAGCTCGTCCTCAAGGTTATAGGTGAAGGTCATAAGGTAGCCATTGGCGTCCCTCGTGGACGTGAGGTTGTGATGAACGTCGTAGGTGTAGTGAGTAGCATAGCCGAGCGTGTCACTGATCACGAGTGGGTCCCGGTAGACATCGTAGGTAAATTGGGTGCTATAACCGCGCGGGCCAGTGACGGTCAAGACTGCCCCCAGGTTGTCATAAGTGTAGTGGGTGGTCTCGCCCAGGGGGTTGCTGCTGGTGAGCATGTAGCCGTACTGCGCGTCATAGGTGAAGTGCCACTGCTTGCCGAGTGTATTGGTGATAGTAAGCACATCGCCTGGGTGGACCGGATCGTAGCCAATGGTGGTCACAGCCGTCTGGCCGGTGCCGACCAACGGCCGAGAAGTTGAGAGTATGTTGCCCGCTACGTCGTAGGTAAAGGAGGTCTGCACCCCACTGGCATCGGTTGTGGAGAGGAGGTCGTTGGCGGAGTTGTAGACCATCACGCTGGTGCGGCTTAAAGGGTCGGTGGCGGTGATCAGATTGCCCTGCGCGTTCCACACAGCGCGTGAAGTGGCACCCGTGGGATCGGTGAAGGTAGTGAAGCCAGACGGGTAGCCGCTCGCGCCCCATGTGTAGCGCCAGACTGCTTGTTCTGGTGTGCCGGGACTTTTCGCGAGCTGCACGAGGCGGTTGCAGCTATATGTGTAGACGGTGACGTTGCCCAACGGGTCGGTGAAGGTGGTGGTGGTCCGTAGGCCTCGGGTGAGGTAAGTGAACCTGTGCTCGCGGCCCATGGGGTCTATCTGCTGCACGACGCGGCCCTGGTCATCGTAGCTGTTGGTGAGCACGCCCCCGTTAGGGTAGGTCAGGCTGAGCAGACGGTGCGTCGTATTGTAGGTATAGTGGGTGATAGCGCCTTCCATATTGGTGAATTGGGTGAGGTTGCCGCTGGCGTCATAGGCATAATGTACGCTGCGCCCGGCCTGGTCTTGCACCTGGATGAGTTTCCCGCCTGCATCATAGGTGAAGTTCAGGGTGCGCCCACCAGGGTCAGTGACGGCCTGCACGCGCTGGCTGGCATCACGCTGTATGGTCAGGGCATAGTTCATGCGGCTCAAAACCTGGGTGAGTTTGCCGTTGGTGTCGAAGAGGTAGCGCCACCGCGTGCGCGTGTCGGTCAGGGTGTAGGTGCCCTCGGGGTGGCGCACCAGCTCGGCCAGCAGACGGGCGTCGTGGAGGTAGTTCGGACCGCTGCCTCGAAAGAGGGCCACGCTGCCGGTCGGCAGATAGACGGTCGGGTTGGTTGGGCCGTCAATGTACATTTCGTAGTTGAGAGTCCAACCATAGCCGAGAGGGCCTGCTCGGTTAGCGGCTAGGGCGTTGTAGGTGCGGATTAGTTGTAGGCGCTGACCCCGAGCAGAAGCCACAACGCCAATATCGGCCATGTTTATCCAGAAGTTGCCGGTCGCCGTATTAACATTCAACCCTGCCCTCGTTGTGGTTGCCCCTTCAAGCATGCTGCCGTCGCCAAGCAACTCGGCAGTAGTCGGGCCGCATGGCACGAACGGCTGACATCCTGGATAGAAGGTGTTGGCGACGATTTTGCTTAGCTGACCGCGAGTGGCTGTCCCACCGGGCCGGAAGTAGGGGCGGTTGCCTGGTGGCACACATGGCTCGCCCGGCCCGCCGCATGGGTAGCCGTTGATGATCCCCCGGCCCGCCATCTGCTCGATCCAGACATAGAAGGTGCTGCCGACAGGCACATCCTCGAAGGTTTGCTGTCCTCCGCCTACTGGATCTGTGATCTGGGCAGCCACGGTATTGATCTTGGCAATCTGGCCGCGGGTAGTGCTGGCGTTTGGCCGGAAGTAATTGCCTGGGCATGGCTCGCCCGGCCCGCCGCATGGGTAGCCTACAATGGCCCCCCGGCCCGCTAATTGCTCGATCCAGATGTAGAAGGTACTGCCGACAGGCACGTCAACAAAAGTCTGCTGGTTCGGCGGGATCACGTCGTCGAAAGCGGCGCTGATAGAGATGATCTTGGAGAGCTGGCCGCGCGTTATATTAGCGCCTGGCCTGAAGTAAGGGAGGTTGCCCGGCGGCACGCATGGCTCGCCTGGTCCACCGCATGGATAGCCATTGACAATGCCATAGCACGCCAGGCAATGTATGAAAGAGTAGAATGTGTGGCCCGGCGGCACATCCTGGAACTCGATGGTGCAGGGTGTGGCCGTAGGCGAAGGAGTGACCGTAATCAGTTCTTGTAGTCGCCCCTTGTCCTGTAGCGGTACACTTGCGCCCTTTGCAGGCGTGGTGGCCAGGGCCACGCTCGCGCTCACAATCGCCCCTAGCACGACCGCGAATATCAAGAAGAACCAGTAGTGCTGTTGTTTTTGCTCGGTGCGGCCCATCTCCCACTCCCACGTTTGGCTAGAACCTGGATTCCAGGTTATTGCGTCGGGTGCGCCCCTAACGAAGAGGATGTGGCAATATAGAGGTCGAGATAACGTAAGATCGCGCGCAGTGTCATTATATCTCTATCTTGCGAAAAGTCAATATGTAATGTCATTGGATTCTGAGCTCACCAAAACTTGATGTATAAATTCCATGGCGTAGGGGAACGCATCTAAAGATGAGCTTACCCTGAACACGAATATATGACTGAGTTACACAGTGGACGATTGGCCGTGATGTTTTTGCCACTGATAACTGACAACCGACAACCCGACAATCCGCCCCTTTTGACACGCACATGGGCGTATGCTATCATCACACTGAGGAAGAGTGCGGGGCATAGGCGGCGCGTGCTGGAACGTATGGATATGAGCGTATGTCGTTCAACATAACGATCCGTCTGGTTGGCATGGCGCTGTTCGCGGCGGCAGGCTTCCTGTTGGGTGCCTACCTTTCGCCCATTGTCTATGGCACCGGCAGCGAGAACTACAACGACCTCGTCGCCTACCTTACCCTCATTGGCGCTATTATCGGCTTGCTGGTCACACCCTACGTCACCGTCTACCCTATTCGCTGGGTGCGCCAAAAGCTCAGGCAGATGCCGCCGCTCGACCTCGTCGCCCTGGCCGCCGGCCTTTTCCTGGGCCTGTTGATGGGCGCGTTGCTCGCCTGGCCTCTCAGCCTCCTTCCCGGCTGGCTCGGCGAAATCATCCCCGCCGTGATGACCATCCTGTTCGCCTACCTGGGCGTCTATATCGCCACCCAGCGCAAGCGCGACGTGCTCGATGCCGTCAAAGCCGAGCGCACGTCCGCCGCTTCCTATGTCGCCGACCTCAGCAACTCCAGCCGTATGCCACGCGTCGAGACCCTCGGCGGCGCTACCGCCCAACTGCCTACTGACGGTTCCGGCCTGGCCGGCCTGGGCATTTCAGGTATGAGCAACCAGGGAAACGTAGGCGGCATGCTCGGTGGTGGCATGGATGCCAGGCTCAAGATCGACAAGTACCTCCTGGTCGATACCAGCGCCATCATCGACGGGCGTATAGCCGACATAAGCAAAGCGGGCTTCATCGACGGCACGCTCCTGGTTCCCCGCTTCGTCCTCCTGGAACTACAGCACATAGCCGACTCGGCGGACCCCCTGCGCCGGGCGCGCGGGCGGCGCGGCCTCGACATGCTCAACCGCCTGCAAAAAGAGGCCGTCGTGCCCCTCGAGATCAGCGAAGTGGATGCGGACGACGTGGTAGGCGTCGATAGCAAGCTGGTCAAGATCGCCCGCACCTATCACTGTCCCGTGATCACCAACGACTTCAACCTCAACCGCGTGGCCGAGCTACAGGGCGTGAAAGTGCTCAACATCAACGAGCTTGCCAACGCCGTCAAGCCCGTTGTCCTGCCCGGCGAAGAGATGCACGTACATGTCATCCAGGAAGGCAAGGAGCTAGGCCAGGGCGTAGCCTACCTCGACGACGGCACGATGGTGGTCGTGGAGAATGGTCGCAGGTATATGAACAGCGACGTAGACGTAGTAGTGACCCGCGTCCTCCAAACAGTAGCCGGGCGCATGATCTTCGCCCAGATGAAGAACGGCAAAATGCCGGGGTAGGAGGATAATTACGAATTACGAATTACGAATTACTGGTTTAGAGGCAATTCGTAATTCGTAATTCGTAATTCGTAATTATGGAACTCGCAGCAATAATCGTAGCAGCAGGCAAGAGCCAGCGCATGGGCGGAGTAGACAAGCAACTTCGCACCATAGGCGGCCTGCCCGTGATTGCGCGCACCGTCGCCGCCTTTGAGGAGTGCGAGGACGTGGACGCTATTGTGCTGGTGGTCAACCCCGACAACATGGTCGGCGCGGCCGAGCTAAAGTCCCAGTTCGGCTGGCGAAAGGTGCGCGCCCTCGTGCCGGGCGGCGAGCGGCGGCAGGACTCCGTCGGCGCGGGCCTGGCTGCTGTCACGCGCCTGACCCGCGAAGATGGCGACAGTGTAAGGCCATACGAATGGGTAGCCGTCCACGACGGGGCAAGGCCCCTCCTCACGCCCGACCTTATCAGCCGTGGGCTGGAGGCAGCGCGCGCAGTGGGCGCGGCTATAGCGGCCCTACCGGCCACCGACACGGTCAAAAGCGTAGACGCCAACAGCACGATCACCGGCACGCCTGAGCGCAGTAACCTCTGGCTCGCCCAGACTCCCCAGGTCTTTCGCACTTCTCTGCTCGTGGGGGCCTACGACGCCCTGCGGCATAGAGAGGACAGCCCCGAAGCCACCGACTGTGCCCGCCTGGTAGAAATGCTCGGCCACCCGGTAACGGTCTACGAAGGCGAGCGCACCAACATTAAGATAACCACCCCCCTCGACCTCTTGATCGCCGAAGCCATCCTCAAAGGCCAACGCAGATGACGAGTGACGAGTAAGACGGGCTACCGTCGTCTATGGACACAATCCAAAATCCAAAATCCGGGTACCCTCGGCAGTACCGTATCGGTATGGGCTACGACGTTCACCGCCTTGTGGAGGGGCGACCCCTCATCCTGGGCGGTATAGAGGTGCCCTTCGAGCGTGGCCTCGCGGGCCACTCCGATGCCGACGTGCTTCTGCACGTGGTGATCGACGCCATGCTGGGCGCGTCAGGTCTCGGCGACATCGGCACCCACTTCCCCTCGTCCGATCCCCAGCTTGAAGGCATGTCCAGCGTCGAGATGCTTCGCCGCACGCACGACATAGTCCACGAGCATGGCTGGCGAATAGAGAACCTGGACGGCACCATAGTAGCCCAGCGCCCCAGGCTCTCCCCCCACACCCCCGCTATGAAAATCGCCATAGCCCAAACGCTCCAAATCGACCCCGACCGCGTGAGCGTCAAAAGCAAGACCACCGACGGCCTTGGCTTCACCGGCACCGGCGAAGGCATAGCAGCTTATTGCGTAGCCCTCCTCATCCGCGACAGCCCAACGACGAGTAACGAGTAACGCAGTTACGTTTTACGTTTTACGTTTTACTCCCAATCCCTAACCCCTTAATCCCTTAATCCCTTCACCCCCTCCCCTCCCCCATGAAAGCAGTAATCCAGCGCGTTCTCCACGCCCAGGTAGTAGTTGACGGCGAAGTCGTTGGCAAGATCGGCCCAGGCTACCTTGTCCTATTGGGCGTCGGCAAAGGCGACACCGGCGAAGACGCAAAGTACGTAGCCGGGAAGATCGCCGGCCTGCGCGTCTTCTCGGATGCGGAGGGCAAGTTCAACCTCGCGCTCGGTGACGTGAACGGCTCGGTACTGCTGGTATCGCAATTCACCCTCTACGCCGACACTCGCAAAGGCCGCCGCCCCTCCTTCATAGACGCCGCCCAACCAGAACCCGCCCAGGCCCTGGTGGATCGCTGCGCCCACTACCTCCGCGAAGCAGGCATACCCGTAGAAACAGGCCGCTTCGGCGCGCACATGCAAGTGTCCCTCCTCAACGACGGCCCCGTAACCATCCTCCTGGACACCACCCAAATAAGGACTGGTGACGAGTGACGAGTAACGAGTGACGAGTACGACGGAATCACTCGTTACTCGTCACTCACGTTTTGCGTTTTACGTTTTACGCCCCAACAGAGGCCCCAATGTACCAATCCCCCCCAACCGGCGTCCCCATCGACCCTATAATCTCTCGGTTGCGCCCACGCACCGTCACCGAGGTGTTGGACCACGCCTTTCGCCTCTACCGCAAGCACTTCCTCGCGTTCGTCGCCATCATCGCGGTCGTGTATGCTCCTCTGCAATTGCTCATCCAGGGCGGCACCGCCTTCCTCCTGGGCGACATGCTCGCCATACAGGATGAGGTCCAATTCGGAGATATATCGCAGACCCGCGCCAACGAGATACTCACTTTCTACCTTGTAGTATTAGCCGCTCTCGGAGGCGTATCCCTCATCGGCGGGCTGATAGCGAAACTGAGCGAGGGCGCCCTCACCGCCGCCGTCGCCGATAGCCACCTCGACAGGCCCGTCACCTTCGGCGCCGCATACGGCCAGATGCTCCGGCAGATCGGCCCGCTGCTCGGCCTGATCCTCCTGGAGCTTCTGATCAGGCTCGCGATCTTCGTGCCCATTATCCTGTTGTTCTTTCTCGCGTTCGGTTTCGCGCTGGGAGATAGCACAGGGAACATCGGACTCGGTATAGTTTGCCTCGGCTGCTTCCTCTTCATCCCCGCGCTTGCCGGCTTGATCTACGTTTCCGTACGCCTCACAGTCACCACGCCCGCCCTTATCGTTGAGAAGCTCGGCCCCATGCATGCCATACGCCGCAGTTGGGCCTTGGTCTCCACCTACTGGTGGCGCACCCTGGCTTTGCAAGCCGTGCTCTGGGTGCTAAACTTGGTCGTGCAACAAGGCCCAGGCACCCTCGTATCCACCATAGTATCCGCCTTCGCGCCGCGAGACATAGTGCTTCAGCAATTGCTCAGCGGCTTCGTAATCACCCTCACTACCCTCGTCTACGTGCCTCTCCAACTCATTGCGATCACCCTCTACTACTTTGACCTGCGAGTGCGCAAAGAAGGCTACGACCTAGAAACCGCCATGTCCCAGCGCTACTCCCCCGCCACACCCCCTCCCGCCTGGGGCGACTACCCAGGCGGCTACGCCCAACCACAATATGGACAAACGCAACCCACCGGCGGCTACACCTTACCCCAACTAGGCGGCGAAACCCAGCCCCAACCCTACGGCGGGGACCCAACCCCTATCCCTTCACCCACCCGCCCAATCTCCGGAACCCTCCACCCCAACGACACTCAAGAACAAAGCTAATCCAAAATCCCTAATCCCTAATCCCTAATCCCTAATCCCTAACTCCCTAACTCCCTAACTCCCTAACTCCCTAACTCCCTAACTCCCTAACTCCCTAACTCCCTAACCCCTTAATCCC
>JBAURA010000320.1:0-7763 GCA_049580985.1 Chloroflexia bacterium | reverse complement strand
CCTCTAACCCCTGCTCATAGAGGGCTGCCTCACCTAGCAGGCTTACCAACTCGATTTGTAGCCAGGCAAGGTCTGGCTCAAGCTGAGTGGCCTGTTGCAATATCGTGATGGCTTCGTGCCTTTGGCCAAGGGCTTCTAGCACATGCCCTTTGATACCCAGGGCATAGGCATAATCCGGGTCAAGCTTCAGTGCTTCCTCTAGCGTCGCAAGCGCCTCTTCGTTACGACTTAACCGACGTAGCGTTTCTGCTTTCGAAGCTAATAATCTTGAACTAAGGGGAATAGTCTGTAACGCTTTGTCTGCCACCTCTAATCCCTGCTGGTAATCACCTCTTTCACCTAACAGCTCTATCAATTCAGTTTGCGCTCTCTCGCGGCTCGGGTCAAGTTGCGTGGCCTGTTGCTGTACCATAATGGCTTCATCGTAGCGGCCCAATCTTCTCAGCACTATCCCCTTTATTGTGAAGGAGTAAGCATTGTTCGGATCCAGGCTCAGCACTTCATCAAGTACCCCAAGCGCCTCTTCGTTGCGACCTAACCAACGTAGCAATTCCCCCTTCAACCCTAGTAGCTCGGTGTTAGCGGGGTTGGCCTGTATCGCCTTCTCTGCCACCTCATACGCCTGCTCAAACTGCTCTGCCCTACCTAGCAGGTTTACCAACTCGATTTGTGCCCAAGCTAGGTCTGGCTCAAGCTGAGTGGCCTGTTTCAGAGCGACTATGGCTTCTTCCTTGCGGCCTAGCGCCTCTAGCACATGACCTTTTGTACCCAGGGCATAAGCATTGTTCGGATCGAGCTTCAGCGCTTCATCTAGCATCGCAAGCGCCGTCTCGTTATGGCCTAACTGACCTAACGCCTGACCTTTCAAAGCAAGCGCCCTGGCACTTTTGGAGTATTGCGTTAGGCTTCTTTCGAGTATCTCCAATGCGGGCTCGGCTGCGTTGAGTTCGAGGAGAGTATGAGCGAATTCTTCATAGGCAGGGACCAAACTGGGGTCACGTTCTATAGCTTGCCTAAATATTGCAATGGCTTCCGGATGATTGCCCAAATCAGAGAGCAAACGCCCCTTCGCCACCAACAGCGCAGCATCTTCGGGTCGCGCCGCCAGGAGGCGCTCAATGAGTCTAAGAGCTTGTTGAAAAGCGTTTCGACGCAACCGATCGGCAATTGCTGACTGTGGCACGACCCGGGTGGGTTCGTTGGGTTCATGGACGGTCATTCTTGTCCAGCTCCTTCTGTGGAACCTGTGCCATGTTCGAGCTTGGTGTCGGCACGCTTTTACCCTGGCTGTCTACCTTCCTCTGCGTTGCAAGGATTATCTCGCACAGCCCTCGAGTTGCTGCCTCAATCTTGCTCAGATCGATCCGGGTAGTGAGACGCAGATACCAGGCCGTGTTCAACACATCGCCCACACTGGGGAGGGTCAGATTATCCTCAGGCATTCTTAACGCTTCCGGACCCAACTGCGGAAGACGCAGGCTGGCGCTCCCGTTATTCTCATCATCAATCCACAAGTCACTCCATTGCTGCGCCAGCACCCAGCCTTCGGCTGGTATTTTCTCTCCAAGGGAACGATAGCTGACCTCCCTGACATATTCGTAAAGCTTATCCCAGCAGGCATTAACAAGCGAATCTATAGCGGCTTGATCTTTGGGCGAAAGGTCTGGAGTGCCTCCCGCGAAGGCGATCATGTCGCGCCAGCGCGATCGCAACGTATCAATAGTCACTCTATATGGTTCGGAGTGCAACTCTTGAGCTTCTTTCTGATTCATGCGTTCGAGAATGCCGAGAATGAGGCTGGCTCGCTTGGCAGGTGCAGGATAGTCGGCGTCCTCTAGGTTCGCGTTAACGACCTCCAGCCGGAGATGCACTGCCGCGCACGGATACGCAGGGCCAAGTAAGTATGTGGTCAATGCGTCGGCCAGATATATCTGAAGGTGTTGTGTATTGAGTGCGAGAGGCGGATCTTCAGAATCCAGTTTGTCGATAAAGTCCGCAAAAGGTTGGTATTCCTGGACGGTAAGTAAGGCAAATTCATATATGGCCATCGGTACAGTCCATATCTGCCAGCCGGGAAACCGCAGGTAGGCAGCACGCCAACTCCCATCTCCCCCTGGGGCGTTGCCTGCGGGCAGGGTCATCACCGCACTTCCTACGCCACCAATTACAACACTTGCCTTGCGACACAGCGAGTCTGCGGCAGCAAATGCGATCTTGGTGCTTACATTCGATAGTATTGTTTCGCTGCTCATTGCCGACAATCGATCGCGGACGACCAATCCACGCACGAATGCCAGGCTCTCGTCGAAAAGAGCCTGGCTCTCCTTGTAAAGCATGTCGTAATCTTGCCAGGCCTTCGTCCAGGCGGCGCGAGCTTCAGGTTCAGGGGCATTACTCACGGCGTCCAGGTTCTTGCTAACAGCCTCAAGACGCTTTTTCAGATCTTGCGCCCGGTTGCCGATAACTTCCAGGGTATCCCACAATTCCTGGGCAATGTCCAGATACTTAAGCTCCCACATCTTCCCCCAGTTTTTGGGATCTTTTATCCAAGCGTTGATATTCTGACGCAACTGTTGTAGACGTTGCCTGAGCACGGGTTCATCGATCATATCTCGTCTTTCTCCAACAACTTAGAAGTGCTCCTATTCCGAAGTTTCAGCTAGCCTCTTCGAGCATAGCCTGAGCAGCTCTACCCACTTGTTCGGCCATATCAGGAGAATAGGCCCTGAACAGCCATGCCGCGTTCAAGATGGCGGTCAACGTGAGCGACCCGTCCCCTGCCGATGATTGCAAGGGCTGGTTGTCTTGCCATTGGTTGCGCCATTTCGCGTACTGGAGTTGCGCTGTCTGCCAATCCCCATTGCGGAGCAAATTCAGTTGTTGATTCGTATGTCTCGTAAGCAAATTGTACAGTTTGTCATGAATGGAGTCGATTTTCGCAGGTAATCGTTGCCACAGTTCAAGCGCGCACCCCGCTGCTGTCATGGCAGCTAGCCAGGCAGTCTCAATGTCACGCACGATTAGCGATAAGGGTTTGTTAGGGTCCTCGTCGTTCATTGTACAGAGGGTACGCAGGATGGCGTAGGCACGCTCCGCATCGGGAGGGTGCTGATCGTCAGGAAGATAGGCGAGGCGAGGGTTGAAGCGGAGCCGCAAGCACGCCCAGGCAAAGGCCGGACCGAGACTGTACGTAGCGAAAAGATCGGCAAACCGTTCGTGCAACACCATTGGCGCCATCGGGCCATCCCGTACCTCATCCTCTAGCATCCGACGGAATGGATATTCAGGAGGCTGACCCCGAATCCGATCTCCTAATTGCGGGCCAACGAAGTGCCCGAACTCGTGAGCGGCAATAGGAAGGTTCCAGATGTTGTTTTCAGGAAAGCGCAGGCGAATTATCTGGCCCAGCGTGCCCAGGAATTCGCCGTCGGCTACCGTGGTGAAGCGATTCCAGCTGATAGAGGCACGCGCGCTCAGTTGGCGCAGCAAAGCATCCGCGATACGGCACAATCCATTGTCGAGACCCCGGCGTCGGGCCAGGGCGCTTGAACTCAATGCTAAAGCTTCGCTAAACAGGGCGGAACTAGCCTGTTGTACGTCATAGAAGCGTTTCCAACTGGCGGGTATAGGGGCGCCTGCCCCGGTTTCATTCTTTACCCTCGCAAGCGCCTGCGCTTGCGTCCGGATTGAACGCTCAATATCCAGGCGCACCGCATCAAGTTGAGCGCCCGGCCACTCGACACCCGCGAGGAGATGAGTAAGGTTGCCCAACTGCTGCTCCAGTGCCACAATCTGCTCGGTCAATACGGAATCAGGCATTCGTAATCTCCCCGGCGAGTCTCAGCTTGGCCGCAAAGGCACTGAGACATTTGATTTGGCGGAAGAGACTACGTTGCCCTCTTCCTCTCATCCTCAATCACCTCCACCGGTTCTACCGCCTCCCACACCCTTGTCCTTACCAGTGTTGAGTTCCATTCCTGTTCCAAGGGCATTGATGTCGAAAGCTGGGGCTGGTGTTACGTGACCTGCCGGGTACCCCACCTCCCCGTCTGGTAATTTGCGCCTACCGTCAATGAAGTAGTCGACTCCAAAGTTGGGTGAGCGCAACACCAAAATGAGCAGGACGATGAAATAGGCGAAGAACCCGATTGCCAGGCCGATGCAGTAACCAGCGAACAGATCGCTTCCCTGCGGAAAGATGGCCAGCACCGCCGCGCCGCCTAGGATACCCACCAGTGTTGCAAGGTCGCCAAGTTGTAGGTCAGATTTTCGATGCCTGTTGATGTAGAACAGATACCAGCCTATCACCAACCCAAATAGCCCGGCGCCAATGACCTGCATTGCCGACGTTTCCGTAGCGACTGCCTCTCCCTGTGCAACTGCCAAGTGTGCAAGATTCATAAGACTCGCGAAGCTCATGGTAAGCCCTCCAGTAGTAAACACGACTCATAATTACCGAATGTGACCGAGTATATCTACGACCTGATACCTTGTACCCAGCCTCGCAAACCGATGCCTACGCTTCATCAGGCTAAAAGGGCTTTAGGGAGGATCCATTGGCCAGGTTGCATTAGCGAAACTCATTATATGAACAGTGAACACGCTGCAATTTGCAAACAGACTGACAGAGTAGTATGTGCTCCGTTAGTCCGGAAGAACTATCAAGCGCCGTAAACAAGTAGCAATCGCGCTGAAATGTATATCCTGTCCAGTTATGAGCGTTTATCGCCGAGAACAATATAGATCATTGGTGATGATAATGCAATAGAATACAGACAAATCGCCATGGGAACCAATCCGTGTTAGGGCCACGGATATACTGCCGCATTCGTTGCGCCGTCCTCTGCGGCAGGTATTGCAGCCCGCTGCCGGCAGTGTCCAGGTCGGGGAACAAGCCCCCCACTACGCTCACGAGGAGCAAACCCGCCAGCCCAAAGGCGCGATGCCAGAGCCCACCGATATCACCTGACGGCGTACCCTCCTCCTGCTGGCTCTGGCCGAGCTACTCGGCATGTCCGTTTGGTTCTCCGCATCAGCCGTCGTGCCCGCCCTCCTCACCATCGCCGTTCAGGGAGGCTTTGTAGTGGGCGCGTTCGGCTCGGCCCTCCTTAACCTTGCTGACCGCCTCCCGACGCGTCTCCTCTTCTCCGCCAGCGCCCTGCTCGCCGCGCTCGCTAACGTCGCTATCCCCCTCTTCACCAGTACCGAGTTTACGCCAGGACAAACCCACTCGGTACTCGGCACCTGGTACTCGGTACTCGTCTTGCGTTTCCTCACCGGCCTCTTCCTGGCGGGCGTCTACCCGGTCGGCATGAAGATCATGGCTACCTGGACCAAAGCCGACCGAGGGCTGGGCATCGGCCTCCTGGTTGGCGCGCTCACCATCGGTTCGGCAGCCCCTCACCTGATAAGCGGCCTGGGTGGCATCGGCGACCGGCGCGTTGTCCTCTACGCATCCTCGCTGTTGGCAGCGCTCGGAGGTCTCGTCGCCTTCCTCTTCGTCAGCGAAGGCCCCTACCGTACCCCGTCCCCGCCCTTCAACTGGCGCTACATCGGCAGCATAGCCCGCCAGCGCCCGGTCCTCCTCGCCAACCTCGGCTACCTGGGCCATATGTGGGAGCTTTACGCCGTCTGGTCCTGGGTGCCCGTCTTCCTCCTCTCCAGCTTCGCTCTTGTTGGCGTCTCCCCCCATTGGGCCAGCCTTGCAGCCTTCGCGGTGATCGCCGCCGGGGGTGCCGGCTCCCTCCTGGCCGGTCTGCTGGCCGACCGCCTGGGCCGCATTACTATTACAATCGCTTCCCTACTGGTTAGCGGCACGGCGTGCCTCTTCGCAGGCTTTCTCTACGGCGGCAACCCTCTCCTGCTCGTCGCCCTGTGCCTCATATGGGGCTTCGCCGTCGTCGCTGACTCGGCTCAGTTCTCCGCCTGCGTCACTGAGCTTTCGGACCGCGAGTATATCGGCACTGCCCTCACCCTCCAGACCTCTCGGCTTCCTCCTCACCATGATCACCATCCGCCTCATCCCCTCACTGAAAGCGACCGTAGGCTGGCGGTGGGCTTTCGCCTTCCTCGCTTTCGGGCCGTTGGTCGGCATAGTCGCCATGTATATTCTCCGCCGCTCCCCTGCTTCTGAACGACTTGCTGGTGGAAAGAGATAATTCTACAAAACTGCTTGTTTTACATCTTGTACCGGCAGATACATTCCTATTATAATTGCCCCGCTCGACTTATTGGTTGATTGCCGGAGCGAGGTATGTATGAGCAGTATACGAATGGCGCTTCTCTTATTTATCGCCATGCTACTCGCTTTCGTGGCGTTCCAGCCCTCCTCGACGGACGCAAGCGCTCCCGCCATGCAGCCCCTAGCTCCCGATTGGGACCCCGCCTGCTACAGCACGTATCCCCAGCTCGAGAGCTTCCTCCAGGCCAAAGCCACCCAATACCCCACCATAGCCTCGCTCATGGACGGCGGACTTGCCTGGGAAGGCACCCGCCACGTGTATGCTTTACGCCTCGGCTCCAACCTCCTGCCTGGCCCCAAGCCTACCATCCTGCTGGTTGCGGGCCACCACCCACGCGACATCGCCACGACGGAGATGCTGCTCAGGCTCGTCACCTACCTGACGCAGAGCTACGGCTCGGACCCCGACACGACCTGGCTGCTCGACAATCGCACCGTGGTGGCGCTGCCGCTGGCGAATCCCGACGGCTACCACCAGGTGTACACGAACGGGCTGAACCAGTTCAAGAACCGCAACAACACGTACTGCGCGGGCTCGAACAACCGTGGGGCCGACATCAACAGGAACTACCCCTTCCAGTGGAACACCGTGGGCTCGAGCGGGCTGCCTTGCGACCTCTCTTACCCCGGGAGCGCGGCCCTTTCCGAGCCTGAGAGCAGCGCGGTGCTATCTCTGTTCGTGGGGTTGGGCACGGACCTGGTGCTCAACCTACAGGCCCCAGGCACGCGCATCCTCTATCCGTGGGGCTACTCGGCGGCTCCTCCCGCCGATGCCTCGGGTTTGTACGCCCTGGGGTGGGCGATGGGGAGGCGGAACGGCACTCCGGCGGTGGAGGTGCGCACGCACCACTCTGTGCTGCCGATAAGCGGGACCATCGACGACACGGCGTATAGCATGGGGGTACCGGCATACACGCTGAACATTGGACCCGGCCTCTCTCCGACCTGCTCGGAAGTGGACGTGCTGTGGTCGGCGCAGCGCCCGGCGTTCCTGTACGCCCTCAAAGCCGCCGGCCTCAGCGCGCCCACCACCCTCTCGCGCGCGTTCGGCCCCGACGTTACGAGCGTGAGCATGAGCCAGCCGGCCCAGGATAGCGTGCAGGTGTCAGGGGTGCTCTCGGCCAATTACGGCACGGTGGCGGGTGCCGTTTACTACCTGGACGAGCCAGGCGCGGACGGCTCCGGCACCCCTATGCTGGGCAATTTCGGCGGGGGCACAGCCGTGGTGTCGGCTACGGTGGATACCGCCTCTCTCCCCGATGGGCGCCATCTGGTGATGCTGCAAGGGCTGAACAACGCAGGCCAGTGGGGTGTGCTCTCCTCCGTCTTCTTCACGGTTACCAACCCGCCTACGGCTACCCCCTCCGCAACGCATTCGCCCACCCGCACCACAACGGCCACAGCAGTCGCCTCCTCTACCGTAGCCGCCACCCCCACCGGCCAATCTACATCGGCTGCCTCTCACACCCCGGCGGTTACGCCGACCGCTTCCCTCACCCGCACACCAACAACCCCTCCGACC
>JBAURA010000319.1:0-4359 GCA_049580985.1 Chloroflexia bacterium | reverse complement strand
GCTACAGAGTGCGGCATGGTATGCCGAATCAGGGTGGTACCGCGGGTTTGCCCCGTCCCTTCTTTGGGACGAGGGCGTTTTTTGTTGCCAGTCATCAGCTATCAGTTGTCGGTTGTCGGTTGTAAGTAAGATTTAGAACCGACAACTGACAACCGACAACTGACAACTAAGGGAGGGAGCGAACAATGGCTAAGAAGCGTATATTGACGGGTGACCGCCCGACGGGGCCGCTGCACCTGGGGCATTACGTGGGGTCGCTGGCGGACCGGATCAGGCTACAGCACGAGTACGACAGCTATATCCTGATAGCGGACGTGCAGGCGCTGACCGACAACTTCGACAACCCGCAGAAGGTGCGGGACAACGTCTTCGAGGTCGCTACCGATTACCTGGCGGTCGGCCTCGACCCGGAGATCGTGACTGTGGTCGTGCAGTCGCTGGTGCCGCAGATCGCGGAGTTGACGGTACTCTTCTCCAACCTGGTGACGGTGGCCCGGCTGGAGCGCAATCCTACCGTGAAGGACGAGATGAGGGAGAAGGGGATGGAGGACAATGTGACCTTTGGCTTCCTTGGCTATCCCGTGTCGCAGGCCGCCGACATCATGTTCGTGAATGCCAACCTGGTGCCGGTGGGCGACGACCAGGCCCCGATGGTGGAGCTTACGCGCGACATCGTGATCAAGTTCAACAACATCTACGGCCAGACGCTGAACGTGCCTGAGCTTATGATCGGGGAAGTGCCGCGCCTGCCGGGCACCGACGGCAAGGCTAAGATGAGCAAGAGCACCGGCAACGCCATCTACCTGAGCGACAGTGCGGAGGAGGTGGAGCGTAAGGTGAGGGGTATGTACACCGATCCCACCCGCCTGCGCGCCACGGACCCCGGCCACGTGGAGGGCAACCCCGTTTTCACTTATCACGATGCCTTCAATCCCAACAAGGAGGAGGTCGAGGAGTTCAAGCGCCTCTACCGGATCGGCGGCATCGGGGATGTGGCGGTCAAGAGAGCGTTGATTAAAGCCCTCAACGACTTCCTCGATCCGATCCGCGAGCGCCGCACCGTGTTCGAGCAGAAGCCGGAGATGGTGCGCGAGATCGTCATGGAGGGCACTCGCCGCGCCCGGCAGCGAGGAGAAGAGACGATGGGGCTGGTGCGCGAGGCTATGAAGCTTGACTACTTTCCAGGGACGGATCTTGCAGTTTAACGAGGAAGCAGAGAATAGGGGATTAGGGGATTAGGGGATTAGGGGATTAGGGGATTAGGGGATTGCAGAAATAAATAACAGAACTCTGCTTTGAGGGAACTGGGGCGTGGTACAATGTTTGCATGGATGGCGACGAAGGGCAGTTGCTAGACGTGCTACGGGAGATACCGCCGTTGATACCGCAGTTCTTGCGCAAGAGGCGGGTGGGGGTGGCCGCGCCCTCTGAGATCGCCGCCGAGCTGGGGATCGAGCGATCATGGCTTTTTACGATTGTGCAATTCGACTACATATCGGGCATGTACGGGCAGGATGGGGCTACGCTTGCCCAGTTGCGAGGCTACGACCCTTACGAGGTGATAGACAGGACATCAGGCCCGATAGCTGAACTCAAGGAGAAGGGGTTGGTGTTGGAGGACGAGGAAGGTATGCTGACCCTTTCGAGCGCGGCGCGAGATGCTATAGACAGGTTCCAGGCGGCGGGCATCGAGTATGTTAGCAAGCGGCAACCGCTGCCTGTGGAAGACCTGGAACGGCTGGCGGATGAGTTGGAGCGTGCAAGCGCAGCCGTCAAGGCCAACCGCCTTTTCGAGTCCGTGCCCGGCAGCCATCTTAGGGGATATGTCGCTGCGGGTAGGTACGGGCGGGGGTCTACAGCGCCTATGGTACGGATCGAGCAGGCATTGTTCGAGTTGTGGGGCGCGCGGGACGATGCCCACACGACGGCCTGGCGCGAGGCAGACCTGGAAGGGCCGCCATTTGACGTGCTTTCGCATGTGTGGGCGGGGGCAAATACGGTGGAGGCATTGGCCGAGGCGCTGAGGTACAAGCAGACGCCCGAAGACCTCGAAAGCAGCCTGTCGTGGCTGGCGGCGCGCGAGCTTGCGGAGAGGCATGGCGACGAGGTGCGAATCACCCCCAAGGGCGTGCTGTTGCGCGAGGATGTGGAGCGCGAGACGAACAGGATGTACTTCGACGGGTGGCCGTTTGGGATGGATGAGGCGGTGTGGGTGAGGGATGCGCTCAGGCTTCTCGTAGACAGGTTGGATTGGGCAGGCTAGAGAGCAACCAAGCTGTGCTACAATATGATCTGAGACTTCAGCTATTGCTCAGGAACAATTGCTTTTGGAGGTAATGAAAATGGTCACACGAACCAGAGTACGCCCTGACATAGTAATACAGGATCGAGATGGACAGCCAATCGCGATTGTGGAAATAAAAAATCTCAGCGATCTTTCAGAGCAGGTTGCACTAGAGATGCTCAATAATCTCAGGATTCACGATTTGCTAGAGAACATCCCTTTTGCACTGGTGCTCTCCCAGGAGCAGGGATTCATTTGGAAAGACTTAGAACCTGAAACAGGTCCGGTCCAGCCTACGGCGTCCTTTTCGATGAAGGAGGTTGTGCAACGCCATTTGCCGAACCTGGTAAACGGAGATAGAGTGTACAAAACAACGCTTGAACTCCTGGTGCTTGGGTGGTTAATTGGCCTTACCGCCATAGGAGATAACATACAAAGTGAGCCTGAGACGACTCTCAAGGAGACTGGCTTCATCGACGCGATAGAGGATGCCATAGTAAGCACCCAGCCAAGCTTATGATTGTCTATGTAGAGTCAAACTTCGTTCTACAATTAGCATTAGAGCAAGAGGAGCGTACAGCCGCCGAGACGATCTTTGAATACGGATTGCAAGATAAAATCAAGCTTATTGTCCCAGCATTTGCCCTAAGCGAGCCATTTTCTACGTTAGCTTATCGCTCCAACGATTGGGGACGTATAGGCCAATCATTATCAGGCCAAGTACAGACGCAACTTGCGAGGTCTCAATCACGACACCAGATAGTGAAGGCAATCAGTGAGCTTATCACCGGACTGACAGCCATTAGCCAGGAGGATAACTACCGCCTCCAGGCCATAATCCAACACTTGATCCAATTTGCCGGTATCATTCCTCTAAATATAGACATATTTAGAGATGCTTTAGCTTACAGCGCACGATACAATCTCTCACTTCAGGACGCGATAATATACGCCAGTATCGTCAGTGATTTGCAATCGCGCGGCCAAGATGAGGAGAAATGTTTTGTTAGCGCCAACTCGAAGGATTTCAATAACGCGGGCATCAAAGGCGAGCTAGCGGCTCATAGTTGCCGATACATAGCCAGGTTCGAGCAGGCCCTGAGCTATATTGATAGTCGGGTTGTATGATGGAAGACATTACCGTCACATCGTGGAACGAGCTTAACGAGCGACTGTACGAAGGCTCGTGGAGCGAGTCGCTGGGGCGGTTCAGGTCGCCACTGGCGTACAGGGGGATGCAGGACGCCAGGTTCGATCTGACCACCAGCCTGGCGCGGCTTGGCGGCGAGTATTACAAGCACGAAGACGACCTGATCCGCAACTTACGCAAGTACGCCTTCCCACAGATAAGCAACATGGGCGATTCGGTGTGGCACTGGCTGGCGCTTGGACAGCACCACGGCCTGCCTACCCGCATGCTAGATTGGACTTACTCGCCTTTCGTGGCGCTCCACTTCGCCACCGCCGATATCGAGTGGTTCGACCGCGACGGCGTGGTGTGGTGCGTGAATTACATGGAGAGCAACAGCCTTCTGCCCAATAGCCTCAAGGGCGTGCTCGATAAGTACGACAGCAACATCTTCACGGCAGAGATGTTGAGCGAAGCGGCGGCGTCGCTGCCGGAGTTCGAGCAGCTTTCGGAAGACGAATTCGTGGTATTCCTTGAGCCGCCATCGCTGGACGAGCGGATCGTGAACCAGTATGCGCTTTTCTCGCTCATGTCCACTCCGGGGGCCTACCTCGACAAGTGGCTATGCCAGCACCAGCACCTGTACCGTAGGATCATCATCCCGGCGGGCCTCAAGTGGGAGATAAGGGACAAGCTGGACCAGGCCAACATCACCGAGCGCGTCCTTTTCCCCGGCCTGGATGGTCTGACCGCGTGGCTGAGGCGATACTACAGCCCTCGGATCACATTGGAGTGAGAGCATAGCCTGGCACGGTGTATGCAAGCAACGTTGAGTACCCTCGATATGCAATGCTGTAACAATTGTAACAGGTGGAACTGTTCGTAGGGGCACCCCTTGTGGGTGCCCTCTCCGAGAAAGATCGAGGTAAGGGAATAGGGCACCCAC
>JBAURA010000318.1:0-5592 GCA_049580985.1 Chloroflexia bacterium | reverse complement strand
TAGAGGAATAATTCAGACAGGCGCGGGTAATATTCTACGGATTGCAGTTGGGAAAGAATGTATTACTGACGATCTTGCTCGTCTGCCCGCGAGTGAGGGTGTTGTTCGGTCTGAAGTACGGCCTGTTGGTGGGCGGTAGGCATGGCTCGCCCGGCCCGCCGCACGGGTAGCCTCCCATCACCTCCCGGCTGGCAAGCCTCTCGGTGAAGGTGTAGAAGGTGGAACCGGGCGGCACATCCTCGAACGTCTGCCCGCTCACAGGGTCAATGAACCCGGCGGAGTTACTTACGATCTTGGTCAATTGCCCGCGAGTGGAAGCGCTGTTGGGCCTGAAGTACGACCTGTTGCTGGGCGGCACGCACGGCTCTCCCGGCCCGCCGCACAGGTAACCTCCCATTACTTCCCGCACCCTCAGGCGCTCGGTGAAGGTGTAGAAGGTGGAGCCTGGCGGCACATCCTCGAACGTCTGGCCCGATACGGCATCGTCGAACCCCGCCGCCTCCGACACGATCTTGGTGAGTTGCCCCCTGGTCACCGAGCTATTGGGCCGGAAGTACGGGAGGTTGTCAGGCGCTACGCACGGCTCGCCCGGCCCCCCGCAAGGGTAGCCCGATAGTATGCCCCGGCACGCGAGGCAGCGTATGAACGGGTGGAAGGTGTGGTTGGTTGGCACGTCCTGGAACTCTATCGTGCAGGTCCCAGGCGTGGCCGTGCTCGTGGGCGTGCCGGGCGTAACGGGCACTGTGGGGGTCGGCGACGGCGGTTGCAGCCCGCCGCTGCACAGGATCGCCTCGCTGCGCGCCTCGTAATTGCCGGTCCACCCGCCAACGGCGAAGAGCGAGTAGGTGTTGGGGCTGTAGGTCGCCGCCAGCGTGCGCCGCGCCAGGGTGAGGCTTGATACAGGCTCCCAGCTATTCGTGATCGGGTCGTACCGCTCCGCCGACGCCTTGTAGCCCAGGTAGCCGCCCCCGATGGCGTAGAGATAGCCGCCGCACCCCGGCGTGCCGGTGTCAACCCCAACGACCGCCAGGCCGCCCCTGCCGGTGCTCATAGGTTGGGCCGTGGTCCAGCTCCCCGTGTCGGGGTCGTACCTTTCGACCGTGGCGAGGTCCGCGAAGCCGCCGGGGACCCCGCCCACCGCATATATCAGCCCGTTCAAGGCGGCGGCGCCCAGGTATACCCGCGCGGTCGGCATGGGGTTTTTGGTCTGCCACCGGCTACCGGCGGGCCGCGTGGGATCGTACTCAAAGACGGTGTTCATAGCCTGCAAGCTATCATCTGACCCGCCTATCACGTACAGCTTGCCTTCGAGCACCGCCACCCCCGCCCCGAAGCGCGGAGCGGGCATGGGATCGCTGGTGATCGTCTCTACGCGGTCCTCCAGCGGGTAGTACGCTTGCAACAGGTTCCTCGTCATAGAGGGCTGGCCCCCGAAGCCGCCGGGTATGTAGACCGCGTTGCCGATCACTCCCGCGCCCACGTTGCTCACACCCGTGCCCAGGTAGGCGCGCTCCGTCCACGTGTCGGCCAGCGGGTCATATTCCATAATGGGCATGGAGGCGCTGCCGTTGTTGAACTCACCGCCGAGCACGTAGATGCGCCCGTTGGGGGGGAATGCCACCGCCGCTTCACGGCTGCGCGGTAGGGGCATATCGGCCTTGCGCACCCACACTCCAGCCGTGGCCGTCAGCACCGTCTGCCCGAAGAACTGCCCAGGGCTGGGAAGCTGGCCGGTGGCGGTCAATGTGAGCACGTCGCTGGCCCCCAGCGTAGCGCTTGGCGGCACCAGCACGGTCACTGTGATGGGCGTAGATGCGTCGGGCGCTAGCTCGCCGGTCAGCGTAGGAGTAACCGTGGAGGCCCACTCGGCCCCTTCCAACGACATAACGAAGGAGTTGTTCTGCCCACTGCGGTTGATCAGGCTCGTGGTGAAGGTCACGGGGCTGCCGTAGTTGCCCGCCCTGGTCTGCCCATCCGGTGCGAAGTCCACCCCTTGCGTGCTTACCGTGGTAGTGATCATAGCGCTATCGGTGAACGTGCCGGGTGAGGGCAGGTCTGAGCTAACATCGAGGCGCGCGGTATCGCTCTCGCCAAGAGGGGTGCCGGGGGGTATCTGCACCTGGACCGTCACGTTTGCCCGCCCACCGCTGGGGATCAGTCCCGTGTTAGGTGGGTTGACCGTGGTGGTCCACACGTTGGAGGCCACGGAGAGCGCGAAGGAGTTGTTCATGCCGGTGGCGTTCACCACCGATTCGGTGTACGTGACCGTAGCGCCGGGCGCGCCCCCTCCCGCCCGCGAGCCGGGTTGTAGGAACACATCCTGTTGCACGCGGTAGCGGACCGCCCTGTTGGGCGACAGGTCGTCCTGGTAGCACAGGTAGGGGAGACCTATGCTACCGGCGGCGTTATGTATACCCACCACCCCCAGCGAGCCGCTGGTGCCCGCGCCGTTGAGCGCCTGATACTGGAAGACGATATCCCCGTTCTCGTAGAGAAGAGTTTCGACGGTGGCGCGCACGTTCTCATTGTTGAACTGGTAGACGTTGCGCCACTCGACCACGTATATGCGGTTGGGGGCCGTGCCCACTATATCTGTGTAGACGCCGTCCATCTGGACGGTCTCGGTGATCAAGGGCACCACGAAATCGAACCAGAGCGGGGCTATCATCGCTTTGGGCACGTACTGGTTGGTGGAGGGCACGCACTCGTTGCTCCGCTGCGGCCAGTAGTCGTTCGGCAGGCCGAAATGCACGTTGCCATTGGTGGCGACGTGTATCTGGGTGTAGTTAACGCCGTAGAAGTTGAACACGAACGGCAGGGTGTGGGTGATGACCCCATCGTCCCACGGGTCTGTGGTCTCAGTAGAGCGCGCTGCCTGCCACGCCGCATCGTGGATGCGCTGGGTACCCGGAATCCAGTTGTACACCGGCCCGCCGGGGTCCCGGTTGTCGCTGTAGATGTAGCCGAAGGCGTCCGGCCCACCCTGCCTATCGGGGGCGCGTTGGTCCGGCTGGCCCGGAGTTTCGCCCTCGTAAGGCGGAGGCACGGACGATTTCGGATTGCGGATTGCGGATTGCGGATTGTTTGTTTGGGCGAGCGAAGTTGCGGGGTTGGTCTGTGCCGATTGGGAGGGGCCGGCCTGGACCCTGCCCAGGGCTATCGCCAGGGTGGATATGCACAGGAGGAGCAAGCCGAGAAATATGAGGCTGCCTCGGCGCAGGTTCGCGTTCACAGGCCCACGCCCAGGCGCGGGTATATCGGGATGCATATAGGCGCGGCGTGGTCTGGACGGCATATCGAGGGTCACTCCTCTGGTGGGTGGCATGCATTTGGGGAGGGCGGGCGGTACCTAATTGTCCCGAATGGACTACCCTTTTGTCAAATGCATCCTTATTAACGCTATTGCCCGGTAAAGATTACTCTGTACATCATGACGAAAGTTACGACAATCTGCTTAAGGTTCTTTACGTAGCTCCCTACGTAATTCGGATGACTGTCGCTTGACCGGCGGGGGGTATACTTGCCCGTACCGAAATGTACCGGCCGGATGCTTACTAAATAGCTATTTACCCGGCATGGCATCCACCTCTACACTTACCTAGACGCCCAGACCGCGCCGGGCGTGGCGCGCTCTGTCTATTCGCGCAATAGGAACAAAACGCCAATGTTACAACTTACATACTCTCCCCGTTCGCGGTCCCTCGCCGCAGGCTTGATGGTCGTTTCGCTGCTGGCATCGGTGCTCTTTGCTACGGATGCGGGCGCTCAAAGCAAGCGCAAGGCTGCCACTCCCGATCCCATAAGCCCTGGACCGCTGCCGGCCGCACAGGATGTGCCTACCACCTGCGTGGTGCCCTTCAGCGACGTGCACACCACCCATTTCTTCTACGACGGCGTGCGCCATCTCTTCTGCTCGGGCGCTATCGGTGGATATGCCGACAACACCTTTCGCCCAGGCAACACCACTTCCAGGGGGCAGTTCTCCAAGGTCATCGTCATGGCGCATGCCTGGCCCCTACTGGACCCACTTTCACCGAGCTTCAACGACGTGCCTCCCGGCAGCTCTTTCTATACCTACGTGGAGACGGCCTCGGCTCACGGCATCATCTCGGGGTACGGTGACGGCTCCTTCCGCCCGGGCGAGCCTGTGACGCGCGGCCAGCTTGTCAAGATGGCGGTGCTGTCGGAGGGCTGGCCGCTGCTCAACCCGCCCAACCAGAGCTTCGTTGACGTGCCGCCCGGCAGCCCCTTCTACAGCTACATCGAGACCGCCACCGCCCGCGACGTGATCGACGGCTACCCCGACGGCACGTTCAGGCCAGGCGGCACCACCACTCGCGGGCAGGTCGCGAAGGTGGTCTATTACGCCCGTACCAGCGTGCTGACCCCGCAGGAGCAGCAGACTATCGACCTCATCAACGCCAGGCGTGGCCTGCTGGGCCTGCCCTCCCTCCGCTCCGACCCCGCGCTGCACCGCGCCGCCCGCAGGCACGTGTACGATATAGGGCCGCAAAGCCTCTGCCAGCACAACGGCACCGATGGTAGCTCGCCGTGGGACAGGGCCGCGCAGGCCGGTTACACCGGCTTCGCGATGGGCGAAGTGGTTGGCTGCAACTACCCCACGCCCCTGTCGGTGGTGGATGGGTGGTGGGGTAGTTCCGGGCATTACGCCATCCTCACCAACGCCGACGCCCACGCCATAGGCTGCGGCTGGTGGATCAACAGCCAGGGGTATGGGTGGCAGGCTTGCCTGACGGGGAATCCGTAGTTATCAGTTGCCAGTTGCCAGTTGCCAGTTAGTGAAGAACCAGCAACCGACAACCAACAACCGACAACTGACAACTAACAATTCGTGCTACAATACTCCCATGCCGATCACCTGGGAGACCGATCACGAGCAGGCGTTCAAGCGGGCGCGCGCCGAGCGGCGTGACCTGCTGGTAGACTTCAGCAAGCGTCCTTGAGCGGGCTGCGACCGCCTGGATGCCGTGACGTATCCTCACCCCGACGTGGCAGCCTATATAGAGGCCAACTTCATCCCCGTCAAGGTCTACATCAACCACAGGGGAGATTGGCCCCTCTTCCGCGCCCACCACGTTATCTGGACGCCCACGATTGCCTTCATGGACCGCAACGGCGCACTCCAGCACCAATCCGTAGGCTACCTGCCCGCGCCTGAGTTCCTCACTACATTACGCATTGGCAAAGCGCGCTGTCTCATGGCGTGGACCCGCCTTCGAGAAGCAGCCGGCGAACTGGAAACCGCCGCCGAGGCAGGCGACGCCCTGGCCCCCGAAGCCCTCTACTGGCTGGGCATAACCCACTTCCTGGAACGCCGGAATACCGCCGGTATGTGGGAAGCCTGGGAGCGCCTGCAAGCCTCCTACCCGGATAGCATCTGGGCCAGGCGGATTTACCCGCGCGATGAAGGGGTGTAGGAGCAGGGATTGAGGGATTAGGGGGTTAAGGGATTGGGGGTTAGGCTCAGAGAAAAGGTGCCTTAAAATCTGATCTGCGTATGGGACTTCCTTAAGTAACAAGTTAAGTTTAGGGTTCCTAATACCCTAATCCCCTAAAACCCAAAAACCCAAA
>JBAURA010000317.1:0-6176 GCA_049580985.1 Chloroflexia bacterium | reverse complement strand
TTCCCAAGCGTTAGCCGCCAGCATGCCATAGCAGTGCTTGAGCTTTATAAGGAACTGCTTCTTGCTGAAGTTCGATGAGAATCTTGTTGGGTGAGTGCCTGCCCAGGAAACTCAAGAATGATATTCCAGGGCATGATATTAGTACAGTGACCGAGATCGGCTGGACAAGCATCAGGAATGGCCGTCTGCTTAGCCGTGCCGAGGATGTGTTTGATGTACTCCTTACCGTCGACCGAAATATGGGGTACCAGCAAGATATTTCTAGGTACCAACTTACATTGATAGTGCTACTTTCACCGAACAACAAACGGCAGACCCTGCGCTTATTAGTTCCCGCGCTTCTGGAACTCCCGCCAATGGTGGAGCGAGGCAAAGTATATCATCTGGCAGCCAAGAACAACTAAGCGACTAACCAGTTAGTGTGTTACCTGGTGGTAGGCTGCCATAGCTCGAAGCGGACGCCTTCAGGATCGATTGCCCAGCCGAAGCGGCCATATTCGTATTCCTCTATCTTGTCGTCTATCCGTGCACCGGCGGCACGGAGCTGCTCTAGCATACCGTCCAGGTCGTCTACTATGTAGTTGAACATGTGGGAGGCGGAGGTGGGGTCGAAGTAGGTGGTGTCGTGGGGGAAGGCTGACCAGACGGTGGAGTGCTCCTGTTGCGGGTCTTGTTTGTCGCGCCAGCCGAAGACGATGTAGCCCTCGGTATCGGCGTCGATGCCCAGATGTTGGCAGTACCACGCCTGTAGCTTTGTCGGATCCTGGCTCTTGAAGAAGACGCCGCCTATGCCTATGACTCGTGCCATTTATGTTCCTCCTTTTGTGATATTAGCTTCTGAGAAAATTTCCATCGCAGAGGGCGCAGAGACTGAA
Organism: Chloroflexia bacterium; assembly: GCA_049580985.1. Lineage (GTDB taxonomy): Bacteria > Chloroflexota > Chloroflexia > QHBQ01 > JADMIH01 > JADMIH01. Next base: position 5,301 of record JBAURA010000317.1, on the reverse strand, counting down.
AAGATACCTCTTCTGTATTATAGCACATATGTTCTGTTAACGATACCCCCAAATGGGTAGTCTTTTTGGGGATTTTGAGGGTTTTCGTCACTGGATGACGGAAAAATGGGGGTTCAGTGAATCACGGTTTTGGTAGGCATTCTGGATCGACTTCAGTTTGCCAGGCCAGAGTGGGGATTTTCACCTCGGCGATTTCGAGGCGCTTGTCGTCAGCGTTGACACGGCACACCAGTGCTGTAGACTGATAAATGAACGATGGTGTTTCAGGGAATATTGCGCGTCGTAGCGTGTTGTTCGCAATGGTAGGGGAAGAGCAGCCACCAAAAGAACTGCTCTTTCTATTGTGCCTAGTAGTTTACTAACGAAAGTATGGCAAGGAAACTGACCCAGTACATGTGTCATTCTGGGTGGAGCAAAGTGCAAGTGGTGAATGCAAAGGGTATGAAAGGAGAGGGTCAGCTTTGGCATGGTGCGCATGATGTGCCTGGTCGATAGAGGGCGAGATATGCGCTTCGCTCAGGATGACAAGGGGTACTGGGTCGGCTTTTTGCATACACAATTTGCAGTTTGCTCCACTGAGCTTGCGAAGAATCCGGTGAGGCAAGAACCTGCCTCAGATCACGCATGATCTAGGGTCACTAACAGAATCTCTACCCACCGGATTCTTCGCAAGCTCAGAATGACAGAAGCAACTTAGCGCTCTATTCGGACATATTTTCGTTAGTGGAGCACTAGTATTACCCTTCACCTAAAGCCTGGGCGGTGGTGGTATAGCTCGTGAGACATTATTGGTTGTTAGCGCTTGCATGAGACGGTCTAGTTGCTGCTCGAACTTCTTGTGGCTGCGCCGCCAACCTGTGAAGTCAGCGGCTAATCGTTCGGTTATCTGCCCTTTCCAGCCGCTGCTCCACTCCCCTTCTAACATGTAATTGTCAAGATTGAGGGGGATTAGCGCCAGTACTTCCTCGCCTCGTTCTTTGTACAAACGCTGCTCTTTTTGGATCGCCAGATTGATCTCGTTTTCCACCCACCAGCTTTTAAGCGAGTGCTCTGAGCAGCACAGTAGGACCTTGTCCCAGAGCCGTATGCCGCGATCTACCTCAACATGGATTTTTTGCCCTGGCCGGATTTGATGCTCATCGAGCCAGCATCTTATGCCTCTACCCTGGAGTGTATCGTGTAATCGCCGTGCGAAGGATCTGTCCGTATGGCTGTAGCTAATGAATGCTGAGTAGTACTGGATGGGCTGTTCTGTCAGGGATGGTAAGTATTGGATGAAGGTCTCAGGCACACCAATACCACGCAAGAATACCGCTGGGATTGCTCCATTTGATCGAACAAGCATGTCAACAGTTATACTTGAGGGCCCATAATGCACTGCTGTCTCAAGCCCAATGGCAGCACTGAGGTCCAAGTCAGCCAGTATGGTATAACCAAATGTGGCCTCGTTAAGAATTGCTCTATTGAGGTTCGCTCCGCTGAGGTTCGCTAATCTGAGGTCTGCTCTATTGAGGTTCGCTCCGCTGAGGTCCGCTAAGGTGAGGTCCGCTAAGCTGAGGTCCGCTCCTGTGAGGTCCGCTCCTGGGAGGTCCGCTCCTATGAGGTTCGCTCCGCTGAGGTCCGGGATGACATATCGGTCAGCTTGTCGGTCAGCTGCCCTCCACTGGTTCCAGTTAGCGACACCTTGCTCCAGTCTTTTCAAGGTCTTTTCGTTCGCCATTTCGGGGTTCCCTTCGCGGTCAGTTGAATTGTTGCCCTTTGTGCCCCTATTATATACTTGGATGCCTTGTTCATAGCTACTTTACTGCGCTGAGCAGGGGGACGAGCGAGGACGTGTGCTGGGAGGTTCCGGCGACACCATTGGTTGTCCATAGTAGGAGGGTGTTGAATAGATCATGCAAGACACGATCACGATAAGAGGGGCGCGTCTTCACAATCTGAAGAATGTTACCTTGAGTATTCCTAAGAACAAGCTGGTCGTGCTGACCGGGCTATCCGGCTCGGGCAAATCGACGCTGGCGTTTGACACCCTGCATCAAGAGGCGATACGTCAATACTTAGAATCGGTCGGTATGGTGACATATCAGCAGAAACCGAGTGTAGAGCGCATCGAAGGACTGTCACCTTCCGTCAGCATCGACCAGCATCTGACCAATCACAGCCCACGATCCACGGTGGGCACCGTCACGGAAGTGTTCACCTACCTGCGCATCCTGTTCGCCCGGATCGGCCAACAGCAATGCCCCGCTTGCGGGAAGGATGTGCCACCATCCCACAACGTCACCGGGCTTGAGTTGTGGGATGAAGACTCGGCTGACGATTCCGGCGGAACCGATGAGAGCACCTATCCCTGCCCGCACTGCGGCGCAGCCGTACCTGAGCTAGGGATGGCTCACTTTTCCTTCAACAAGATCGAGGGCGCGTGTCCGACCTGCACCGGCCTGGGGGTCGTATACGCGGCCAACGTGCCGTTGCTGATCGACCCGACGCGCAGCATCCCGAATGGTGGCGTTATCCGCTGGGTCTCGCCGGAAATCACCAGGCATCTCGAAACGATGCAAAAGGCCGCCAAATACTTTGGGTTTGATTTCGATCCGGCCATGCCCATCGGAGAATTTACGCAGGCGCAACTGGATCTGCTGCTGTATGGCGTCCAAAGCCGGGAGTTCCGACGCCACTATCCGCATACCGAACCGCCCGAAAGGGTCAACCAGGGGCGATTCGAGGGCGTCGTCACTACCATGATGCGCCGTTATGAAGAACACGCGCAGGATGCGGATTACCGAGAACGGCTGGAACAACTCATGTTGACGCAAACTTGCCCGGATTGCCAGGGCCATCGGCTGCGCCTGGAAAGCCGCCGGGTGACGATTGCCGGGTTGAGTATTATCGACCTATCGCAAATACCGTTTACGGCGCTGCAAACGTGGATAGAAAGGCTGCCGGAAGCCGTACCCGCGAGCGAAAGGGACGTCATCCAGCCAATTATCGACGACCTGAGCGAGCGCATCCGCCGCCGGGTGGACGTGGGGGCAGGCTATTTGACCATGGAGCGTGACTCCCCTACCCTGTCGATGGGGGAAGCCCAGCGATTGCGGCTGGCCGCGCTGCTGGGTTCCAGCCTGACCGGCGTGCTGTATGTGCTCGACGAACCGACTATTGGCTTGCACCAGCGGGATACAGGGCGGATGATCGAGATACTGCGCCAACTGCGGGACCTGGGGAACACAGTGCTGGTGGTCGAACATGACCTGGAGGTAATCCGCGCGGCGGATCACGTGGTCGATTTCGGCCCCGGCGCAGGCCAACACGGTGGGGAGATCGTGGCGGCGGGAGCGCCCGGCGAAATCGCGGCTACCGCGTCGTCTATCACGGGAGATTACCTTTCGGGCCGAGTCGCCCTGCCAGGCTCGCGGCGGCGGCCCGGCAACGGGAAACATCTTGTGATTTGCGGGGCACGCGAGCATAATCTGAAGAATGTGACCGTCGAGATACCATTGGGGACTCTGACTGCGGTCGCGGGGGTATCAGGTTCCGGCAAATCGTCGTTGATGCTCGACATCCTCGACCGGGCGGCCCGGCAGCGCTTCAACAGCGCCACTGAAGCACCTGGTAAGCACGACAGCATTGAAGGGTGGGAACATCTCGACAAGATCATTTCGATTGATCAGGCGGCTATCGGGCGCTCGTCTCGTTCCAACGCGGCTACCTATACCGATGCGTTTACGTCGATCCGCCAGGTCTTCGCCGAAACGGCCGAGGCGCGAAGTCGCCACCTAACGCCCGGACATTTTTCGTTCAATGTGCCCGGCGGGTACTGCGAGCGCTGCAAAGGCGCCGGGACGCTCACGGTCAATATGCACTTTCTGCCGGATGTGCAGGTGCGCTGTCCGGCTTGTGGGGGGCGGCGTTTCAAACCGGAGGTGCTCGCCGTTCGCTATCGCGGCCACGACATCGCGGGGATACTCGATCTGACGATTGAGGAGGCGCTGGCAGTATTCCTGGATGTACCGGCGGTGGCCGCGCGTCTATCTCTCATGTCCGATGTTGGTTTAGGGTATCTACAGCTGGGGCAGCCCGCGAATACGCTGTCGGGAGGCGAAGCGCAACGTATCAAGCTAGCCAAAGAACTGGCGCGCCGCACGACAGGCCGGACGCTTTACCTGCTGGACGAACCAACGACTGGATTGCACCCCGCCGACGTCGCCCGTCTCCTTGACCTGTTGCAGCGGTTGGTGGATGGCGGCAACACGGTCGTGGTCATCGAACATCACCTGGATGTGATTCGGGCCGCCGATTGGATTATCGACCTGGGGCCGGAAGGTGGTGAGGCTGGCGGGTACGTCGTTGCCGAGGGGACGCCAGAGGAGGTGGCCGGGGTTGCCCAATCCTTTACGGGGAGGTTCTTGGCGCGGGCGCTTGAAGGAGCCGCCATCTAGTTAGATGTTCTTTTTGTTCACCGCAGAGGCGCGGAGGGCGCGGAGGTTTCGCGGAGCGTTATTTTTTCTCAATTCATTCCCGAATCTGCGGCTCACAGCCTGCCTCGCGCCTTTATTTCGAGGTATTTGTTGACTACGGCGAGGGTCAGCTTGTCGGCGGGCACGTCTACGGTGAGAGCGCCGCGCCTGGTGAGGGCATCGAGGGCGGCTGCGCGGTCGTCGAGGAGGGAGCGGGCGACTATGTGCTGATACATCTCCTGAGGGTCGGTGGGGGTGTGGGCGGCCATCGAGAGCACTTCGTTGTCAGCCATCGTGACGGCCATGGGGAGGTGCCTGGGGGCGAGACGTCCGAAGCCGCGCACCATCGCCCCGGCCTGCTGGCGGTCTATAATGTCGGTGAAGAGGACGACAAGGCTGCGCTTGCTGCGGCGGGTGGAGAGGAACGCGCCGGCTTTGAGGTAGTCGGACTCGACCTGTTGAGGCTGGACCTTGTAGAGGGCTTCGAGGAGGGCAAGGAACTGGCGGCGACCCTTGTCAGGCTCCCAATAGCCGGTGACGTTGTCGGCGAAGGTGAGGAGGCCGACGCGGTCGCCACGCACGATGGCGACGTAGGCGAGGAGGAGAGTGGTGTTGATGGCGTAGTCGAGCTTGGAGAGGCGGTCGTTCGCTTCGCTCAGGATGGGGGCGGTCATCAGGCGGCCCGCGTCGAGCATGACGATCACGCTTTGGGAGCGTTCGGGCTGGTAGTCGGTGGTGATCGGCTTGTGGAGGCGGGCGGTGGCGGGCCAGTTGATGCGGCGGTAGTCGTCGTCGCGCTCGTAGTCGCGGAGGCGCTCGAACTCGGTGCCCTGGCCGAGGCGGC
>JBAURA010000316.1:0-1615 GCA_049580985.1 Chloroflexia bacterium | reverse complement strand
GTCTTTCGTCCTTCGTCTTTCGTCCTTCGTCTTTCGTCCTCCCGTTTAATGATAAATCTGGTATACTTATGCGATTCCTCAGGCCAGGTGGGCGTATCGTGGTCTGTTTCGCGTTACTGGTTTTTGTTAGCAGGGAGGAGCAGGAAGCATGTCTACAGTACTGAAGGCTGGACGCGGCCGCGCGCTCGCTATATTTGCAATCGTCATGGGATTGCTGGTGGGCGTTTTTGGGCTAGGGTTACTCGCGAGTACGGCCGGCGCTGCCGTGCCCGTTGGCAAGGTGCCGGACAACAACACCCCCCAAACGCTGCCGTTCTCACAAAACTGGTCGAACCCCGCCTTGATCACGGCCAACGATGATTGGTCAGGGGTGCCTGGGATCGAAGGCTTCCTGGGAGACGATGCGGCGGCGGGCACCGGCGTTGACCCCCGCACAATCGTCGTGCCATTCACGACGATTGACGTCATAGCCAACCAGAACAACCCCAACATAACGAACGGTGGGGTCGCCGAGTTTGATGGTATTCCCAACCCGGTAGTGGCATTACAAGGTTCAGGAACGGCGGACTTCCCGCACATCTCGATCTATCTCAATACAACCGGCCAGACTGGTATCAATGTCGCGTATAACGTGCGTGACATCGATGCCAGCGCCGATAACGCGATACAGCAGGTCAATCTCCAGTTCCGCATCGGTAACAGCGGTAACTTTACGAATGTAGCCGGGGGTTACATCGCCGACGCTACACTCGGCCCAAGCGATGCCACTCTCGTTACTCCGATCAGTGTATTGTTGCCGGTCACTGCCGAAAATCAGCCCCTGATCGAAGTACGCGTGATGACCTCCAATGCGGTCGGCAACGACGAGTGGGTCGGCATTGACGATATCAACATTACATCCGGCGCGGTTACCTCCACACCCACCAACACTGTCGGGGCTATCTCGACCAACACGGGCACTCCTCCTACCGCGACCCCCACATGGTCCGCCACGTCGACCCCATTTCCTGGAGGGCTCCGCATCCACGATATCCAGGGCGCGTCGCACCTTTCGCCTCATGTCAGCACATCCGTATCAAACGTGCCCGGTATCGTAACTTCCGTGCTTATCGCCGGCAGTGCCAGCGGCTTCTATATGCAGGACCCGCTCCCTGACGCCAACAACGCCACCTCTGAAGGCATTTTCGTCTTCACGGGCAGCGCGCCGACTGTGGCGGTAGGCCATGCGGTGCTGGTGAGCGGCAACGTGCTCGAATTCCGGCCAGGTGGCGCGTCAAGCTCCAACCTGACCACCACCGAGATCGGCTCGCCGTCGATCTTCGTCCAGTCAACGGGCAACCCGCTGCCCGCGCCCGTGATAGCAGGCAGTGGCGGGCGCATCCCGCCCAACATGGCGTACGACAGCACCAACTGCGGCAATGTCGAAACCTGCGGCTCGCCATTTTCGCCCGACACCGATGGCATCGACTTCTGGGAGAGCCTGGAAGGCATGCGCGTGCAGGTGAACAACGCGGTGGTGGTCGGCCCCACGGCCCAGTTTACCGGCGGCCTGCCCAACCGCGAGGTGTACGTGATCGGGGACAACGGCGCGAACGCCAACGTGCGCACCACGCGT
>JBAURA010000315.1:0-5720 GCA_049580985.1 Chloroflexia bacterium | reverse complement strand
GTGCGCTACACAGGGTTACGTAACCCACGTCTTGGTGGCATTGTTTCACCTCGGTTACGATGATGAAACAAATAAGACTGGGCCATACGTTCACCTTAACAACCTCAAACCCGATGATCCCACCTATACTCAACTCTGGAAAACCGTTCCGGCGCTTCAAAGCAAGGGTGTCAAAGTCATGGGCTCACTCGGCGGCGGTGGAGTCGGTGATTTTGCGAATCTGTTTGCATCTTCCCAGGGTTATACGACGTTCTACGGGCTGCTGAAGAACATGCTTCAACAATATAACCTTGATGGGCTAGACCTCGATATTGAAGAACCAGACCCAAGCGTCAATACGGGAAACGTGAGCAAGCTAGTCTCGGATCTGCGCCGCGATTTCCAGGGTCGCGCGGGTGGCTTCTTGATGTCAAGTGCTCCCGTGGCCGCCGCCTTGACTGGTTGGACACCGGTGTCACCCAATGTTGACTACAATCAGCTCATCGGCCAATTCGACTGGTACAATCTACAGTTTTACAATGGTTGGGGCGATCTGGACCCTTCAGGTGGGCAACCTCACTACGACGACGTAGTCAATGCGTGCGGCCTGAAGTATGTACCCAGGCTGGGAGCAGGCGTCCTCACGAACCCCCATGATGGGAATGCCGGCTATAACTCCCTTTCCAACTTGAATGGCATCCTGTCTGGTCTGCTGAAGACGTACCCAACCTTTGGTGGCGTAACAGGGTGGACTTACCAGCATGCCTTGAACGACCAGAACCAGGTGGACCCCTTTGGATGGGCAAAGTATATCTGGACATGCCTCAACCCATAGGACCTCGCGCTACAAGATAAGGAAACCGTGTAAGCTGACGTCTAGGGCAACTGCATCCGGGCGATAATCGCCCAGGACCACCCGGCCCTACGCGCTGTCAACCCACCATTTGTGTGCCGGCCTGCACGCGTTGGCTCGTGCTGAAGTCCATATCAGGCACCCTTTATCAACGCCGGTCGCCACTCCGCAGGCACACGCTCACCATAATCTATGCTCCTGGCACCCAGGAAGGTAGCAAGGTTCGCTATAGAGGACGCGATGCATTGTGCTGCCTCAGTGGTCATGGGCGCGTACGGTTCCGCGTACACCGCGTTGATATTCAGCCGCTTGGCTTTACGGTCCATAACAGGATCGATCCGCCCTATAATGCGGTCACCGTGCAGTATGGACATCACATAGTAGCCATACTCGCGCCGGTGCTTGGGCACGTAAATCTCCACGCGGAACCTGTAATCGAACAGCGCCTCGGTGCGCTCCCGGTATGCTATCAGGTTGTCGAAGGGCGAGAGAAGGGTTGTACGCGGCTGCCAATCGCCCGCCTCGATCTCTTCCAATATAGGCAGATCGTCGCGGTGGATGTACCACGTGCCCGGTAAGATATTCCCGTCATCACCCACCGCCACCTTCTGGATAACACCTTCGTGCTCCAACCCGCGCAGCACCTGTGGTAAGTGAGGGTAGCGGTAACGCGTGTAATTATTCTTTATTTGCTTCGACGTAGCCACACCCAGCATGCGCAACGACTTCTGCGCGGCGATGTGGGTACAGTTCCGGTCCGACAGCGCTTCACGTGGGGTCCAATCGGGCAGCACCCGCTCGGCCAGGTCCCATAATCGCTGCCCATTCTTGCGCCCGGCCACCATCACTTCGCCGCGCATCCACAGCCGGTCCAACATACCTGTGATATTACGCTCGTCGGACCAGTTGGTAGATGTCCAGCTTGAGGATGACGTATCGGCGAATTCTTTCGCCTGTAAAGGACCCCGCTCGCGTATTTCCCCTAGCACATACTCCCGGAAGCTGCTCTTCTTCTCAAGCCACTCTTTTTCCCGCGCCTCCCAGCCTGCCTGGTCCGTATGATGCCATCGCATACCCCTCATCTGTATCGGGTACTCTTCGGTAAGCACAAGCGAGGCGGCATGCGCCCAGTACTCAAACAGCTTGCGCTCTTCCCACAGGAGAGCATCCAGCTCCTCCACGCGGTAGCTGCCGAGGCGGCTCCAGAGCACAAGCAAGTGGTTGCGTGCTACCACGCTGATAGGGTCCAGTTGGAGACAGCCGATACTGCGTACCGTCTCCATGATACCTTCCCTGGTGGCGGCAGGCTCCGGCCCGCTCAGCCTCTGCTTGGTAATCGCCAGCCGCCGGGCCGCCGTAATGCCCACAGTACGCATGTCTCATTGCCTCCCATGTCGATTTGTGCGCCATTATAGCACATATTTTCTGCCGATGAGGCGAAGCAACACCGGATAGCCGCATGTGATCCCATACACTTGCTTGCAGCCCTGTATAATGATTGGGACAACCCCACTTTCATCTCAGCAAAATAGCTGACGTATTAGCAAAGGAGCGGCCAACATGGGCGATAAAAATCCCAAGAACATTGACAAGCTCAGGGAGCAGGCAGAGGGAAATAAGGAAGAGGCAACAGAGTTCAGACAAGAAACGCCTGCCCGGAAGGCGCGGCACAACGAGCGCGAAGATGCTATCCAGGAAACCAAAATAGACCGCGAGTATGGCGAGGAACCGGAGCCCACGGAAGGGTAACGGACGTTGTAAAGAAACACAAAAGGGCTGCGACCAAAGTCTGGTCGCAGCCCTTTTGTCTGTATTAGCCAGCATAAAAGCTTATGTCACCACAATATCCCTTACCCTGGCCTACTTCCTGCAATACCTACAACTACGCATACTAACGGTGTGTATTGAACTCGAAAACTAAACGTGAGAAGGGGGCCAACTATGAACCAGAAACGTACAGGCGAAGAGGCAGCCGAGGCAGCATCAGATGTGCTGCAAGATGGACGCACTGCCGACAAGAGCAAATCCGCCGCAGCCAGCGCACTATCTCAGGCAGGCGAGGGCGGGCAAAACAAAAGCACCGGCGAGCAAGCCGCTTCCGATGCCGCTGACGTCCTACGCGACGACAGCACCGGACAAAAAAGCAAAAAGGCAGCAGGCAGTGCCCTGTCCCAGGCCGAAGACTAACACCAATTCAAACCCGTTTGTAGGGGCGAGGCATGCCTCGCCCTGTCAGGCTACGAACAGCATTTCTGTCAGTGTGCCACTGTTGTCACCGGCGATTAGACCCTCGACAGCCGAGCACTAAATGGCAGCCCTCTATTGTCGAGTGGTCCAGAAAGGCAAAACCGGCCTTACCCGGCTTGCTGAGCCTGGCGACCTCTCACCTGCTCAACCAGTTCTCTTATAGCCTCGGTCACCACCTGCGGCTGGTCGATCTGAATGAAATGCCCGCTATCCTCTACAGCAACGAACTTGCTGTTCGACGACAGCCCGGCGAGGTCTCTCTGCAATTCGTACCACATTTCCTGCATATACGATCCAAACCGGGGTTCCGGGATCCTCATACGGAATTCGCTGGCCGCCAGTACAATCATCGGCAGGTTACCAAGTGACGTGACCGCGCGCCCCTGTTCGTGGCTCGCTAACTGATCGAACCCTTCAGGATTCTTGGTCGGGTCTTTGTAATCCACCGTGAACGACTGTCTAAACGCCTTGAAGTTCTCCGGGTCCTGTGGCGTCTCCGGTGGCAGAGCCTTCTCGATGCGGTCAAATTGGTCGGGGTGCATCGAGTCAACGAGCACCAGCCCTACTACTTCCTCCGGATATCGGTGTGCATACATACGCGCATTGAAGCCGCCGAGTGAGTTGCCGACCAGTATGTAGGGTCCGGGCACGTCCGCGTTAGCCAGGAGGGTATGCAGGTCGGCCACCATATCCTCGCTCGTGCGAGGCTTGGGCGCGGGATCGCTCTTCCCCCTACCTGCCCGGTCGAAGGCACACACGCGGGTGAACTGCGCAACAGCCTGCTGCACCTCGGCCCAGCTGTCGCTCTCGGTCGCCATGCCATGCTCCAATATCACGGTGGGACTACCGTCCCCCATACATCTGATATAGAGGCGGCGCCCGCCTACGTCTATCAGCACCTCCTCGCCCGATGCGTCGGTTGCAGGCCCGTCATGGCCTACCTTGTTCGTGGAATCTGTCATGCCCATTTCTGTACTGGCTCCTTTCGCGTTCTGATCTCGCCTTTGAAGATTACGACCCTATCCCGTGAGGTGGCCTCTGACATGCTGTCTTCCGGGCCTCGACAGGGGAGTGACCTGGGCAACCTCTTCATCGTTGACATAATTGTATGTGTGGCAAGGATAACCGATGCAGCGCCTCATTACCAGCCCGTGACTGATATGCATGCCGCGCACTATTTCCGTCCGTTTGGCTCTGTTGTTAGCGGCGATTAGACCGTCGACAGCCGGGGACGGGTGGTAGCCGACGCCACCTTCCATATGCTAATATACTAGTACCTGTTGCATATCAGTGAGTGCACTGATTATGGGACCCCGGGCGGCCCCGAGTCGTAGTGTGGTAATGACGAAGAGACGAGAGGACTGAACACAAACAGGACCTGGCACGTTTCGCCAGGTCCTGTTCGCATGTCTACAAGGGGTATGCAGCAGCACGCAGAAGATTATTTCTTGGTCAAAATCTCAGCTCAACTTTGCACAATCCGAAAGTAGCAATTGCACCTCGCAATGATTGCTAACGGCACGTGAACGCGGAAGTTCCGTCAGTTGCTGTACTCCCGGTCGCATCATCGACGGCCTGAACAGTTACATCCCCCACCTGCTGGTTCCAGCATTGCGCATCGTACACGAAGTCATCGAACGACCCATCCGCACGTGTGTTTGTGAAACCAATCGCTACTGGAGAGACCCGACGTGCCAAACCGTCAGCGAAAAAATGCACTCTTTTATTGGGTGTAAATCCCTGACCCGAAGCAGTAATCCGTCCACCCAGCTGGTTCCTTTTTGTTTGCACCTGTATCTGCACATCCAAATCCGGGTACCAGTAAGCATCTCGCACTGAGCCATTCGGAGCGACCCACCAAACTTCCATAGTACCAGGCACCCGAGCCACGGCAGCAATGCCACCACCAGGTGATGCACTACCTGCCGGGGCTAACTCAAAGCGTTTCCACTCCGCGCTGTCATACCAGTAAGCATCTTGCACCGAGCCATCCGGACCGGCCCACCAAACTTCCAAACTTTGTGGTACCCGAGACACAGCAGTAATACCACCGGTCGGGGATGCACTACCTGCTGGGGCTAACTCAAAGCGTTTCCACTCAGCCCCTTCATACCAGTAAGCATCCTGCACCGAGCCACCCGGAGCGACCCACCAAACTTCCAGACTTTGTGGTACCCGAGACACGGCAGCAATGCCACCATTAGAGGATGCACTACCTGCCGGGGCTAGTTGGAAGCGTTTCCACTCCACTCCTTCATACCAGTAAGCATCTTGTACAGAGCCATCGGGCGCGACCCACCAAACTTCCAGACTTTGTGGTACCCGAGACACGGCAGCAATGCCACCATTAGGTGATGCGCTACCTGCCGGGGCCAGTTGGAAGCGTTTCCACTCCGCCCCTTCATACCAGTACGCATCCTGTACCGAACCATCCGGAGCGACCCACCAAACTTCCATAGTACCAGGCGCCCGAGACACGGCAGCAATGCCACAGGTCGGGGATGCGCTACCTGCCGGGGCTAACTCAAAGCGCTTCCACTCCACTCCTTCATACCAGTACGCATCCTGTACCGAACCATCCGGAGCGACCCACCAAACTTCCATAGTACCAGGCGCCCGAGACACAGCAGCCATGCTACTG
>JBAURA010000314.1:0-4145 GCA_049580985.1 Chloroflexia bacterium | reverse complement strand
GGGCTACCAGGTGCTCTCGCGGTGGGTGGAGGGGGCGGTCGTGCCCACAGCCGAGAGTATCAGGCTGATCGGGCGCTACCTGTACGCGCACTATGGCCGCGAGACCCTGATCGCGGATGTGGGGGCAAGCTCTACATCTCTCTTTTTGGCGAACTCGGAACGCGATTCGGCCGTCGTGCGGGGTGACATTGGGCTTGCCTACGGGGTGGGCAACCTCATCGCCGAGCGCGGGCTGGCGAACGTGCTGCGCTGGCTCCCTTTCGCTATGTCCGAGGATGACCTGCTCGATTGGAGCATGAACAAGCTGGTGAGGCCGCATCTTCTTCCGCAAACGGCACGTGACCTGGCTATCGAGCACGCCCTGGCGAGGGAGGCGCTCATGGCGGCTAACGAGGCGTTGCAAAGGGGCTACGGCGAGGTCCCCCCGCGCTACGACCTGCTGATCGGTACGGGCGGGCTGCTGGGGCATGCGCCGCGACCAGGACAGGCGGCCCTGATGATGCTCGACGCGTTGCAGCCGATGGCCGAGGGGCTGGGGTCGGTCGAGCTGGCGGTGGATACCACGCTGCTACTGCCCGCGCTAGGCAACCTGGCGCACCACCACCTGGCCGCCGCCTCGTACATATTCGACCGGGACTGCCTGGTGTGGCTGGGCACGGCTCTGATAGCGCAGGCGGACGCGGGAGCACAGTTAGCGGCTGGGCCGGCAGACGAGGGGCGCACGGCGGTGACGGTGACGGTAGAGCGCAAGTCGGGCGCGGAGACCGTGGACGTGCCGTACGGAAGCATTAGGGTGATCCCATTGAGGCCAGACGAGCGCGCGGCGCTCACGGTCAAGCCGGGGGCGGGCTTCCGGGTGGGAAGGGGCGAGCCTGGCAAGGCGCTCAAGACCGAGGCCGGACAAGAGGTGAAAGGGGGGCTGGTGGGCCTGATCGTGGACGCCAGGGGCAGGCCGCTCTCCTTCCCCGGCGACCCAGAAGCGCGCATGGCGCAGGCCCGGCAGTGGTGGACGGCGTTTGACGCGGTCCCTAGCGTGGGCACATCACAGGCCGAGGAAGCTTCGTAATGAACAGTCCGTATTACCCCATCCCACAACCTACTATTGCGACCAACATCCTCTTACGGCGGGAGAGGCGCTTGCCTGTGCCCGGCGAGGTGCTGGTGCGGGCGGGGGCGCGCGTGGAACCGGGCGACGTGGTGGCGCAGAGCACGCTGGCTTCCGAGCCGGTAAGCGTGGATATAGCGACAGACCTGGATCTATCGCCGCAGGCTACGGCCAGGAGGCTGTTGGTGAGTGCGGGCACGCAGGTCGAACGCGGGGGGCTGCTGGCGCAAAGGGCGGGCACGGGTTCGCGGACTTCGCGCGCCCCCGTGGCCGGCACCTTCACGAGCTACGACCCGGCTACCGGGGTGGGCCTGATCACTACGCCTGCCGAGCCGGTCAGCGTGCGCGCCCACCTGAAGGGGATCGTGACCGATCTGATACCGTACTACGGGGCTATCGTGGAGACGCCGGCGAACCTGGTGAGGGGTATATTCGGGGTGGGAGGCGAGCAGCATGGTGTGCTCAAGGTGGCGGTGACCGCCGAGGACGAGCCGATCACGCAGGACCGCCTGGACGCCCGCCTGGCTTACTCTATCGTGCTGGGCGGCAGCGATGTGGACGCCGGCGCCCTGAGGAAGTTGATCGAGTTGGGGGCAAGAGGGGTTATCGTGGGGAGTATCAGGGCCAGCGAGCTGGCGAGCTTCCTGGGTTATGGCGGGCCGAACGCATGGCGGATGGGCGTGGCCGAGGGGGAGAGCAAGGGCTGGGACTTCCCACCACCCAGGCCGGAGGGCGAGTGGAGCGTGCCGCCCGACTTTGTGCTGATCGTGACGGAGGGCTTCGGGTTTGCGCCGATGAGCAAGCGGGTATTCGAGATGATCGCGGCGTATGACGGTCAGGAGATCGCGGTGGACGGCACGACGCGCTTGAGGGGCGGGCTGTCGCGGCCTGAGATCATCATCCCGTTGGCGCGCACGACAGCCGTGCGCCGCCCGGAGGAGATCGGCCCCAGGCTGGCGGTCGGCTCGATGGTGCGCCTTCTTTCGCAGGGGTACCTGGGACAGACGGCGCAAGTGATCGAGTTGCCGAAAGGCCCGCGCGCGGCCCAGTCGGTGGTAATATCGCAGGCCGCCGACGTGCAGATGGCAAGCGGCCAGCAGATGCGGGTGCCGGTGGTGGACCTGGAGGTTGTGGAGTGATGCGTCGGATGGTGGACGGTGGACGGTGGACGGTGGACGGTAGGAGCGTAAAACGTAAGTGGTGTATGGCATGGCTTGCAAAGGTGGTGGGCAGTTGTTATAATATGGGGCGCGGGTGTGTAGCTCAGTTGGTTAGAGCGTTCGGTTCACATCCGAAAGGTCATAGGTTCGAGTCCTATCATACCCACTTGAGCGGCCCATGAGGGCCGCTTTTCGCTTGTTATGAACGGGGTTTCCACAGGGCGGGGTGTGGTATGATCATGCGACTATGAAACGTTCTGCGGCTGTGCTCCTGTCGGTGCTTGGGCTGCTCGTTGTCTTGTGGGGGTGCGATGGGACGGGGCTGCCTACGCCTACACCTATTGCTCCGACCGCGACATCGACGGCTGCACCGACTGCTACGTTGGTGCCCACGAGCACGGAGATGCCGGCATCATTTACTCCTACCGCAGCGCCTTCGACGACGGCCAGCAGCACGCCTGCATGGACCGCTACGCCCAAGCCCACGGAGGCGGCCACCGAGGAGCCGACAAACGCGCCTGAGCCGACCGTACTACCCAGGCCTACACGGCCTTACGTGGAACCAACCTCTGCGGTGGAGGAAACTGCGGAGGTGGAGGCGACTTCTACGGTGGCGAAGCCGAGGGCACCTACGCCTACGGCGGAATCAGGGCCGGCGGGAGGTTGGAGCGAGGTGGTGCGCGGGTATGCGGGTAAGAGGCGGGTGGCGCTTACTTTCGATGCGGGGGCCACGGGCGAACCTATGCCGGCGATATTGGCGGCGCTCAGGGAGCGGAATGTCCGCATAACCATGTTCTTTACGGGCAAGTTCGCCGAGCAGTATTCGGAGGGTGTGAAGCAGGCGGTGGCCGATGGGCATGAGATCGCGAACCATACTTACTCGCATCTCGATTCGCGGGAGCTTACGGACGAGGAGCTGGCGGAGGAGCTGGGGCGTACCGAGCGGATTTTGTATGAGCTGACGGGGGTGAGCAGTAAGCCTTATTGGAGACCTCCTTTTGGGGCACGCAATAATCACGTGCTGAACGTGGCGGTGGCTGAGGGGTACAGGTCGATCTATTGGACGTTGGACTCGCTCGATTCGGTGGGGGAGCCGAAGACGCCTGATTTTATCTTGAACCGGGTGACGAATACGCCTGATTTTAACCTGGACGGGGCGATTATCCTCCAGCATTTTGGGTCGCAGGCGTCGGCGGAGGCGCTGCCACGGATACTGGACCGCTTGCAGGAGATGGGGTATAGCGTGGTGACGGTGTCGGATATCTTGACGCCTTAGGGAATTGGAGAGGGTTGAACCACAGAGGCACAGAGGTTATTTTGGATTTCAGATTGCGGATTGCGGATTTTTGGAAGCGCGAACAGGGGGATTCACCGCAGAGGACGCAGAGATCGCAGAGGTTTTTGTTGGTTTTTCATTCCTGACCTTGGATTTTGGGTATGGAGGGGAGGGTGCATGGGGCTGGTTGGGTCCTATGCACCCTGTTCCTGATTGTTTGCTTGTTATTTAGTTGTTGCCGGGCAGAGGGCGGGCACAGGGGTCTACCCTCTACACGGGCATAGGTGGCTGATAGGGAGAGGTGTCCCTATGGCGCAACTGGAGCGTGTTCCGCGTGGGCAACAGGAGCCTAGCCCCTATCCCATCGGATAGGTGGTTCGGGCGTGACACGTGGCACGTAGGGCTTCCTGTGCTTGACACGCAACGTGTCGTCTAGCCTCGGTGGTAAGGTGCTTGTGCTTACTGCGTATTGCGTATTGCGTATTGCTTACTGCTTAGGCGTTGGGCACGGTATGTATGATGAGAGGCTAGTCGCAGGGTGACAGATGTTACTGTCGATACATAGGGACACCAGGGTCCGCATGTCCCTCCTTGTGCGTTCAGG
>JBAURA010000313.1:0-3268 GCA_049580985.1 Chloroflexia bacterium | reverse complement strand
CCCACAAAGGGTGCCCCTACGATCTTTCTTCTCTGCACTGGCGTATTTGGCGTCTTGTGCTAGTGCTCGTGGGTTCTACGGTATCGGCGTCGGCACAGTCACTCCCGTGAGCCGCGCCAACTCGTCAAGATCCCGCTTCATCGCCTCGATCTCCTCCCCATAGGTGGTCCAATCCCCCCGCCGTAACGCCTCCTGCGCCCGGTTATAGTGGTCGAGCGCCGATTGGGTTATCTCCTCCACACTGCGCCCCGTTATCGTGCCACTCGGAGAGGGCCGTGGCGTCACTGTCGTGCCAGGCGCGGGCGTAGGCGTGGGTACTCCCGTGTCAGTGCCCGGTATCACCACCGGCGGCTTCAGCTTGAACGCCACGTCCAGCGCCTCCGCCAGGCTGCTTCCTATCCCCACGCTGTTCGCCGTCGCCACGATCACCCTCTTCAGCTCCGGGAACCTGCTCGATTGGGCCTGCAAGAACAGTGGCTCGATGTACAACAGCGTATTCGAGATCGGGATCGTCAGCAAATTGCCCCGGATCACCCTGCTGCCTCCCTGGTTCCATAACGTCAGTTGCTGGGAGATAACAGGGTCCTGGTCTATGCGCGCCTCTATCTGCCTGGGGCCAAACACCAATTGCTGCTTGGGATATCGGATCACCTGCACTTGCCCATACTGCTCCGGGTCGCTCTTCGCTGCCATCCAGGCGATCATGTTGTCCCTCGACCTGGGGGTGAAAGACTGGATCAGCATGAAGTCAACTTTCTGCTCGCCCGGCAGTTGTATGTTGACATAATATGCTTCGGGTGGCACGAGCGTGCTGCTGCCGGCGGTGGCTGCGTTGTCGGAGGGCAGAGACCACACGTCCTCCTTCGTATAGAACACCTGTGGGTCGGTCATGTGGAAGGTGGCATACATCTTCGCCTGCACATTCATAAGCCCCTCGGGATAGCGCAAGTGCGAGCGAATGGAGGCAGGCATTTCGCTTCCGTCTTTGAATAGCGCCGGGAAGATGCGCCTGTAAGCGTTGACCAGTGGGTCGTTGGAGTCGATCACGTAGTATGTGACCGTTCCTTCATACGGGTCGATCACCACCTTCACCGAGTTACGGATGTAATTGAATCCCCCTTCGTACGGCGTCGAGTAGGGGTAGCGGTCGGTATAGGTGTGCGCGTCCTCTACCCAGTAGAGCTTGCCGTCCGCCACCACCATATAGGGATCGTCTTCGTAAATCATGAAGGGCGCGAGCAACTTTACCATCTCATGTATGTCGCGGTTGTACAGCACCCGCGTGCCCGGCGTGATATAAGGGGACAGCATGACGTTGCCATCTCCAAATCGCACCGAGAAGAGTAGCTTGGTGAAGAAATCGCTTATCTCCACCCCGCCCTTACCCTGGTAGCGGGTGAATGCGTTGGTGTCGCCCACCGGGTAGTCGAACTCCTCGATTGCCGACGAATTGACGAACACGTACTCCTCGGTGGCCTCCCCGTAGTATATTTCCGGGCGCGTGATCTGTAGCTCAGGCTCGCTTGACACGGGGGGTATATCTTTGATGAGCAGGCGCGGCAGCCCCTCCCCCTCGATCTCGTTGACGGGCGACATTACCATGCCGTAGCCGTGCGTATACCGGAAGTGGAGGTTCTCCCAGCTGCGTATGTTCTCGTTCAGCTCGTTGGAAGCCAGCTCGCGCGCCGACATCATCACCTGTCTCTGGACCCCATCCAGGGTGTATCGGTCGATATCGACGTCACTCAGTGTGTAGTAGGAGCGTATTTCCTGCAACTGCCCATAGGTGTCAAGCAAGGGCCTGTAATCCCACAAGCGTATGTTGCTGGTAATATTCGGGTTCTCGTCTATCTGCTCGCGCGTGATCGAGTCGACTACGGGCACTTCTCTCTCTCGGAACTGGTCCAGCCCGAATGCCGCTCGTGTAGCCTTTATGTTGTTCTCGATATAGGGCGTCTCCAGTTGCGACTCGCTCGGCTTGACGACGAACTGTTGGATGATCGCCGGGTAGACGCCGTTGACCAATACCAGCGCCAGCAGCCACAGCCCCAGCGCGCCCGCCAGCAGCTTCCACGTCCTCACCCACAGGTTGGCAATCAGCAGGATCACCATGGCCCCCGCGATGAACATCATAATATTGAGCGCGGGCAGATGGGCGTTCGCGTCGGTGTAGCTCGCCCCATAAGCGAGGTCATGCGGCGAGTAGAGGAGGTCGAAGCGGTCGAACCAGTACCCAATCCCTATCAGCGCCAGGAAGATTGCACCCAGCACAGTCAGGTGCACGCTGGCCGATTGAGGGAAGCGTAACGTTATGCCCTCCATGTCTATCGTGTTCCGCCTCGCTCCCGGCGGCCCTTGTACCTGCGTGTTCAACTGGCGTATGATCTGCGGCACATTCCCCAGGGCGTAGACGATCACGGTGCCTATAGCGGTCAGTATGAGCAGCGTCAGGAACCACCCCCTCAGCAGGCGATAGAATGTAAGCTCGAATACGTAGAAGCCTATGTCGTTGCCGAAGAGGGGATCAGTTTGCCCGAAGGCCCCACCCCTCAAGTAGAGCAGGATGTTGGGCCACTCGTCGGCGGCTCCCAGGCCCATGAAGAAGGCCACCACTATAGCCACCGCTATCGCTATCCAGCGAGCCGCCCGCTTCGGTATAACCTCTTGCTGGCCCTCGTAGAGCTTGCCCGGCTGGACCGCCCGCAACCCCACCAGCCAGTTAGCCAGCAAGAACGCCAGCGCCAGCAGCATGGCTACCGCGAACACCCCCAGCGCCAGCCACAGTCGCGTCGTGTACACCTCGGCCAGCCCCTGGCTCCCGAACCACATCCAGTCGGTGATCGCCTCGGCCAGCAGCGACGGGATCAAGATAACCAGGACTAGCACCGCTGCTATGATCCAGGTGATCCAGCCTCGCCAGCCCCGGCCTGATTTTGGATTTTGGATTTTGGATTTTGGATTGTTGTTCGCGGGTCGCCCCGGCCCGTTTCCCCGGTTGTTGCTGGACATGGTTGTTACCGCCTGCTAGGAATGGAGCGTGACCATCGCCTTTAGCGCATCACGCCCTGATTATAAGCCCTTTGCGATCCGCGCGCCATCGCGCGGGTATACGGAGCGTGCTTCCGTCCGCAATCCGCTTCATTGGGACGAAAGCACCCCCATCCCTATCACTTACGCAACTCTCTACTTGTAGGTTACGGTGGCTGGTAGACGATAAACGGTGATGAGTTGACATAAATCTGATCTGCACACTTAAAGAGTTTCCATG
>JBAURA010000312.1:0-14655 GCA_049580985.1 Chloroflexia bacterium | reverse complement strand
AATTGGTGAATTACCTCGCTATTTCATATATTACACATACGAAGAGATTCGCGAAGTATTGTCAGAAACTGGATTTGACATTCTCTTTGAAGAACGACAAGCAAATAGAGATCCTGACAAACCTTCTTGGATTAGTGTCATAGGGCGGAAGTCCAGATAATGGCCCAAACCGAACGTCGCTGTCACGAAACGCTTACGGACCAGGTCTGCGTTGCAGCACGTTGCGAGCGAAGCTCTACAAAGCTAAGAATTCTGTCACAGTTGGCTTTATAGAACTTCATTTCTAAATGAAGTTCTAAGCGGTCCAGATTATGAAACAGAAACACCCATTCAGATCAAAGCATAATATCTAGATTGAGCACTCAACAGCGTAAGATTCTCAGACGAGAGGTATCTAATGAGACAGAAGACAATTGACTTCTTTAACCAACGAGCTGGATCATATAACAGATTGTCTCAATGGTCATCCAGCGAGAGAATGCTATCTCTTACTGCGTCCATGATAGAAAACATAAGAGGCAAAGTAGTTGTGGATATAGGAGCAGGCACCGGAGTTGTCCTTAACCTCAGTCTATTGGACAATTTTCAGCAAAAGATAGCTGTTGATATAGCGATTAATATGCTACTGCAAAATAGTAACAGTGCGGTACAAAAGGTCGTTGCCGATGCACATTGCCTACCACTAAAGACCAATCTTGCTGATTTGGTCATCTGCCGCCAAGTCTTACACTACTGCGAACCTTCCTTAGTGCTTCGAGAAGTAGCTAGAATAATCAACAGCAGTGGTTTTCTTCATATTGTACAGCTTACAGGGTTTGATGAAATACCCGATTGGTGGTACAAGTACTGGGCTGAATTGAGGAACGTAGCGGGAAGAACCTATATAAAGCGCACGCAGTTGCTAGCCTATGCGGATCAGCTAGGATTCACGTTAGTGGATGAACAAGATTGTGAACTCCCCATAGACGATTTCTCTTGGAAAGATTTCTTCGAAAAAAATCAGGTGAGTGATGAGCGTAAAGAGGAGGTCATGCGGTTCTTCCAAGAAACACCTACTCAAATAGCCAAATATTTGAAATTGCGAGCAGATGACATTGGGATTTCTTATGGAGGGCGCTTCAGTTTCCTCCTCTTCAGCGCAAATACGTGAACAAGTTGATTCATAAACTGAATTCAACAAGCGGCGAGCCAAAGTGTGTGATGCACGGGTTCGGGGAGTTTTGGCACCGAACATCGGAGTTTCACAAACGACCGTTTTTGTGAGTGGTTGAGGAGAGAAAAGCTCTGTCGAATGACAGAGCTTCCTTGCGGAGACGACGGGGCTCGAACCCGCATGATAGATACATTTCTATATAGGACCTCGAACTGCATCAGCAGCAGGAGATCGTTGATCCTCTAGTTCTGCATCTTCATAGTAAGCAGCAGGCTCCGCTTGGACGCTACTCTAAGCCCCTCAACCAAATACCTCAGGACATCTGGCCTGAAATTGCTAGGCGGCATGCTGGCGGCGATAGTCTGCGACAGTTGGCGAAGTGTTATGTCGTTTCACATGAGGCGATACGACAAGTAGTTCTCAGGTCAATCCAAGGTGTATGAGTACTATTGCAGAATCGGAGTATCGCCATATCGCAATACTAGAGTAATATTAAAGGTGTCTCTGGCACCTGGCAACCAACATTCGCATCAGGAACTTGCTCTCCCAACAGCATTACGAAGTTATGATGACGTGGGAGCGTGGAGTTTATGCGAGGCTGTTACAAAGTGCTGGAGCGTGATCCGCTCAGTAATTGGGTGTGACATTATTGTAATTGGAACAGGAAGTCGGTTTGTTGGAGCATGGTCCTTACCTTGAGCTTACCTCCCGACCAAGAAACTCTATTATAGCCTGGCGAGAATAGACTGCGTCACGGCATTACGAACCTGGTTAAACCTATGGTCGCGCTCGGAAATCTGCACGATCTCCGCTATCTTCGTGCAGAACTCTAGAAGTTCGCCTGGTAGGTCGGTAGTGTTTCCCAGCAGCCGGCCGATACTCCTGTGTATGCGTGTGTTGCATCCGGCCAGCTTGGCTTCAATGACCCTAATCTCAGACCGTATAGTTCGGTTTTGGCTGATGTTGGCTAGGATCAGATCCGCCTCTTCAGGTTGGCGATTGAGGGTGCGCAGAGCGGCTGCTACTCGCCTCTCCTCTGTATCGTCCGGCAACCCATGGGTAGCCAATGTGGCTATCTGCGCGGTAAAGGGGGACTCTTGTTCCTGCAGCTCCCTTAATAGAGCCGCAAAACTTGATCGCAGCACGCGCCTCCCCTCGAATAGCTGTTGTGATAAGGCGGCTCGCGTTTCTATGTCTTTATCTCTTGTGGCTACCAGTCTTTTCAGCGCATTTATACGTCTGGCTAGTCGCTGACGCTCGGCAGCATTAATATGTCCTAAGTGGTTGGTAGCAAGAGTTGTAAAGAGCGAGTTTAGAGTATTATCCTTCTTTTCGTACTGAAATATCCACCCTTTATAGTCGGCCCATACTCCTAACTCACTCAGGCTTTGCAGCCGATTCGGGTGAAACGTTCCTAGAGCAAATAACCAATCGGCAGGGTACAGCCGCCGCAACTCTCTTAGTATTTCAAACATGAAGGCTTCGTCGCGTACGTATGCCGTGCGTACCGTATTGTTACGACGACGTAATAGGCCACCCACTGCCACATACTCAAGCCCTAACTCTTTCAAAGCCGCATAGCAGGCAACGTACTCTTCCAGGTTCGTCCCTTGGGCCACGCCTACCAGGTTGAATGCATCCTTGTATGGCCCATAGTGTTCCAGGGCAATTGCGGCGCTCTCCTGGGTAGCCCAGGAATCGCAGAAAACGTCAATCATGATGCCATACTCTACGCCCATTCGTTGATAAGCCTGGAACAGCTCTTCATAACTAAGAGTGGCCCCCTCTCGGGTAAACATCCCCGAGTCGCACATTTTGATGGTATGGTCCAGTATGTGTCGTCGTATGGGGCACGCGTCCATATTGTCTCGGAAGGGGCAAGGACCCCGTACCGCCTCACAGAACTCAACATCATCGCAAGGGTAATCGTGGTACGCCTGTTGGAACGAAAGAGTAGTATTGGCGTGGGCCATTATGCCCACGCTCACTTCAGGGTAGTCCCCCAGTGGCAGACCCTTCAAAAGCCTCAGGCTCATTGGCCTGTCGGCTACAAAAAACGGTACTACGGTCATTGGGCTGGGTTGCGCCCTCCATTGTTATTTCTGGTCTCTGCATCGGCAGCGTTGGGCGGCGCAGGAGCTTGCTGGCCTCCCGCGCTTGCTCCATTATCACCTGCCGCCCTGATAGGAGCAGCCACCCCACCCTGGGGTTGGGCTGCGTATTGCCCGGCGGTTATGCCTAGGCTTTGTCGTATTTGCTGAGTGACCGCCGCCAGTTCGTCTCTGATCGGGGCTGGCTCCTCGATCCCCTCCCGGCTATATCGGAAAAAAACTCGCATCAGGACTGGGGACTCCACTGCGATTCCTGCTACTATTGCTCGGCCAGTACCAAGGCTCTTTACCATGTCAAGCTCGTCCCGCGACATACTTTCCGTCACGTTGCGCACATACTCCTGGTCGTCGGGGCTTTTGAGTTGGTGCAGGATGAACGTATTGGATTGCGACACCACTTCGGGGTCTACGGTAGACGGCTTTTGGCTGATCAGCCCGAATCCCAGGCTGAATTTGCGACCTTCATACGCCAGTTCGCGCATTGCGCGTCGCGCCATCATACCTGAGGCATCCTGGTCGTCCATACCACTCGATTTAGGGATCAGCGCACGAGCCTCTTCTAGCACAAACAACACGGGATAGGCGTTCGCCGCCTGCCCACCTTGGCTGCGTGCCCTGAACCCCCCGAACTTGAATCTCCTGAAGAAATATGTCGCTACAGCGTACACCATTGCCTTGCGTAAGTTGGCAGACAGGTCGGACAGAGATAGCCTGTGTACTGTTGGGGTGGCTACCGTGCCGGGGGCGGGTCGCACGGCTACCTGCTGGAAAAATGCGTCCATATCGAGGGCGTGGGCACCCCCGTTCGTAGCATCATTATAAACAGCTCTGATGCCGTTGATCATTTGCTGAAGTACATCGCGGGTTTCCTGTCTAGCGTTGGTATCATTTCCTACCGCCCGCCACAAATTAGTAAGGAACGTTGTTCCTGTCCCCTGTTGAGCTATATTGGCCCTCAAACACCGCCATTGAGCGGGGGAAAAGGCCTCCCCCTGAAACCCTGAGAGCAGGGTTATGGAGTAGTCTTGCATATCAGCCCCATAACTTCGTAGTTCGGGGAAGGCTCGATACCCAACTATCTGTGGCAGAGCCGTTAGCGTCTGCCAGGGTTGCACCTGCGCTATCTGTGCCACCAACTCTGGAGTGACCCGGCTCGACGGGGCACGTTGCCCGTCTCTTAGTAGAAATTGGCGCGCAGGGGTATTGTTGTGTATGACCGAGGCAGTCCTCAATAGGCGCTCGCGCATGCACTCCTGAGTTTGCCGACCAACCGAGGGTACAGGCTGAAGTTGTGCCATTGCAGCCTGCACCACCTGGTCGTACTCAGGCGGAGCAGTCAGCGTCACCTGCCGACCGCTTGGGTCCATATCACGGAACAGGTTGGAGTAAGTCTCCAGGTTCTCATAATCGTTATGCGAATCGAAAATA
Organism: Chloroflexia bacterium; assembly: GCA_049580985.1. GTDB lineage: Bacteria > Chloroflexota > Chloroflexia > QHBQ01 > JADMIH01 > JADMIH01. The sequence continues at coordinate 9,963 of JBAURA010000312.1, read as the reverse complement.
ACCATTCTGTGGCCGCGTGCCATTAACTCTTCTAGCAGCTTGGCCGCCGTGTTGGTCTTACCAGAGCCTGTCATGCCAAATATACAGAAATGCTTGGTAACCATTGCATCGGCGTTCAGAGTTACTGGCACCTCGTCGATTCCCTGCCCGCCGAACGTTTCGATAGTGCCGATCGGCACATAGGCTGGGGAGGGGTTGAAGAAGAGCCGCCTTAAAGTATCGGGGGTGGGGGTATGAACTTCCGCATTGGGTGGGATTACGCGGCGGTTCATATCGAGCCCGCGTGCGCCCATCGCACCTATCACGGTACACTGCGCCCAACCTCGTGTAAACCGCCTAGAAAAATCAACGCCCAGCGTGCCCGTACTTACCGATGCCAGCACCCCTGCTTGGTCACGGCTCAGGAGCGGGTTCTCTTTGAACACGTTAGTGATACGAGCAATAATACGCTCAGTGTTGCCCATGGGCGCGTCGCCGTCCGCCGTCACTTCGACATAACTGAACAACAACTGCTCGCTATCACACTGCTGGTTGAGCATCGCCAGGAACTCGGTGGTAGACGTTTGCTCAAAAACGGTTCCTATCCGCATCGCTTTGCTTACCCCCTCTCAAAGTAGTTTCGCGTCAGCCTGCCCAGCACCTGCATAATAGAAACCGGGTCGCTGAAACGGCTCTGTAGCACCAGGTCCAGGTACTCCCGCTCCACAATAGCCCGCACAAGCTGCGTAGGGGTGCGAGCGAGTTTATCGGTGTAGTACAGGATGACCGGCAGGCCATAATCTTGGTAGGGCAGGCTCATCAAGTAGACTGGACCGATCACCCGTTCGGCAGGCCGCAGGTGGGGTAGGTCAAAATACTCAACCCGGATTGGTTCTCGCAAAGGGGTTGTCCGCACGTAGGACATCAACACGCGATACCCAGGGTGGTTCGCAGTCCCTTCGCTTGGGAACACCGCGTCCAAGATGGGGTCGAGGCGATTGTCAATACCCCACTCCGCGTCATTGAGTGTCCGTACGAACGTGCTGCGGGCACGGTACCTGTAGATCTGCACTGGGGCAGTGTACTGCCCCTCCGCCAGCACGTAGGAGAATATGCTCGAGTCAGACAGGTTTAGCCTCTCCGCCGTTTCCTTTGCCTGGCGAAACAGTTCGCCCCTGTACTCTTCACTCGAATACTTAATTCCTACAGCCTTCAGGGCTGGTCCCAAAGACGAGCGTTCTATCGCCTGCCGCGCCTCGGGCTTCATAAGTAGGCTAGGCAGTACGAAACGGGTCATTTCGGTGGCCCGCGAGACATCTTCTACCACAGATACCACAGTAGTCCCAACTATACGGCACAAGTCGACCAGCGAGCGCAGCACCCACAGATACAGGCAGAATCCCGAATATTGTTGATCTTGCGTTCGCCCCCCGCCGCCCCCACCTGTCGGACTACACTGGTTGCAGTTTCGGCGGCAAAACTCGTTGAAACGCCGCAGGTTTTCCGCGCCCGACACGGCCTGTAAGGGGTCAAGGGGCAAGTTGTACCGGGTGTGGGCGTCTCCAGCCAACACAGGGCCTGTCGTTGCCTGTGGCAGATCAAACTGGCCTGCGTCGTCGGCGTTGACACTCAACAATCCCTCAACCACGCGCTGGCTGAAAGTAATGCTGCTGAAACCGCCTATGGCTCGCACCAGCGGGCCGTGCAGCACGATGAAGGGCCGCCGTCCGAAGGCGAGCGACGTAAGTGCAGATATGTAGGCTATGTAGTTGTTACGGATATAACTAAGTAGCTTGTTTTCCGAGTCAAAGGACTCGTCTTCGCGCACCTGCATCCGCAACTCGCTCAGGATTGGCCCTACTGCTTCATCGGGCGTGCCATCCGGCAGGCGATACATCCTGAAGGCTATCGAGCGCAGGAAGGCCAGCCTACTCTGGGGCATTGCGCTGTCGACTTGAGATTCATCAATACCTATAAGCTCCACATCTTGCAACGGCGTCGACAGGGTGTCCAGGTCAAGGCTTTGTACCAGGTCGCCAACCGACGAGAATACCTGCGGTCTATTGGTACCTCGCACCAGGTCCAGCACCTCGAACGGGTACGGGCTGACGGATGACTGGAGAGGGGGGTTGGCGGGCACAAGGTCGAAAGGGGTATAGTCGCGCACTATGCTGGGGAATTGGTTGACCGTGAAGTCTACAATGCCACCTATAACGGGGGCCTGCTGCCGTAACTCGTCAGAAACAGCGAGGAGAATGTTTTGGAGCGCGTTCAGCCGCCCCCGATCCTGAGGGGTATACAAGGGCAGGTTCATTTGGGTCACAGTCGCACCCCCCGTACTTCAGCTAGATCTCCGGCTTCATAGAGCCCCTCCGTCCCCTTACGCTCAATAGAACGTAGCCATGCTTTCAGACGGCCCAACCTTTCCCCGATCCGTCCATGTGCATAAACGATGCGACTCCCGTTGAATAGGACTTCCATACCTCTAACGGTGGGCATATAAGCCGCACCCAAGTCTATGTATATCTGGTCAAAAACTCCGTGGTTCACGAACTTCTCAAGGTCTCGCATCACCTCGTGCCTAAGTTCTTCGGCGCGCGCGTGTTCCATCCGCATATCGTAGGCAGGGATTGCAGTTTCGAGGCTTATCAGGCCATACTTAGCCGATACAACCAACGTAGTCAGGCTCGGCGAATAGTAACCTTCACGACGGGCTTTGCGGAGTAGTCTGTAAGTTCCACCATCGTATCGCTCTAGTGCAGGAAGCAGCCCAGCGTCAGGGCGCTTGCGATCCGAGCAGGCAACAATGAGCAGGAGGCATGGCCGAGCAGTCATAGGGCAATGTTCGCTATTCTGCTACTAGGAGAGGATTGAAGCGCGTGTCGCGATCATAGACATCACGGCCTTTTTTCCGCTTCAAGAACCCCACTACAATATAAGTTAGCGGTGTTGCTAGAACCTCGTAAAGGCACTTCACCACCCACTGTGTGGCGATAGTAGTCAACAGTGCGTCGGCGGGAATGGTGCCTGCGAAAGCCAGCGTGATGAACACAGCTGCGTCTCACTACTTCTCACTCGCACCTAAACCCCCCTTGCCAACTATGGTTCAGGTTCTCAGCCATCCGAGTATTTCCTTAAAGCGGGCTATCCGGGACCGCCGCAATCCATTGATACTACTCCACCAGATAATAGTTGATATATGCTGGATAGTCAATGTGAAAAACGTGTTGTTGACGTCTTCCAGCATTGTTCTACGAATTGCCCCTTCCAGGATTCACGAGACGCAACGATTATTGTAAAGGGGTGCATCTGCAACAACATACCAGTGCTTCAGAGTGCCTACTAACCAGTAGGTACTGGGTAATGTTGACAATTGCTCTCCCGTGCATTCAGGCATTCTATGGAAGAGTTGAATAATAGACCTACAATGCGTGCTCCTGGAGAGCCTTCGTTTGGGCTTTCTTGGCAAGTTGCACGTATATGGTCGTCGTCTGTAAGGAAGCGTGTCCTAGCGTCTCCTGAATGGTCTTGAGGTCAGTGCCTCGCGCCACATGATGTGTTGGTGTTGCCATCGTGTGCCTTAAGATGTGGACTGATGCCCCTGTGATGCCTACCTCGTGCATGTAGCTGGTGATCGTATACTGGATCGCACGCGGTGAAATCGGTGTGTGAAACTTCGAAATAAACACGTGGCGATGCTCGACCCTAGGCCTCATAGCCTCTAGCGGGTTTGGAACACCCAAAAGGAGAGGACTATCCTGGTTCCTGCAGAGCTAGCTCTCTACGGGTCCAGGTGTCTCCTGCTCTTGTGAAATGCCCGCATTAGCCTCTCGTCGCTAGGTATATATTCGAACAGCCCACAAACAGGAGTGATTGGAGATGTTAGACCGCTTTTCATGGCGTTCTACGACCTTCGCACTGTTCTACCCGCTGGATGGCAGGCAGAAATACTGGCTTTAGCAGAGAGAGCCGAGGCTAAGTTGCTTCTACCCCTGTCGGTTACTTCGCGTGAAGGTGATCCAACCTTGAGAATTCGAACTCTCACCGTTGACGGCATTACTGTGCGCGACAGTCTTCCTTGGCTCTTCAACTTCTATAAAGGACTGTTCCATGACCTGGGTCAATTGGGACAGCAAGAACCTCTCAGCACCGCACAGAAAGATGTTTATGGCGCCGTGCTTAATGTCCAACGCGGGTCTGATATGCGCTATGAGTCGCATGTGGATTCTAATCCACTTGAAGACTTACTCTACGTCACTGACCTACCCAAGGGTTACGATGGAGAGTTGGTCGTCGCTAATAATGCCAAAGCCAACTCCGTTGAGGAAATTGAGGCGGATTGCTCCGTAGTCTATCCTACGGAAGGAAACTTGGTTTTCTTCGATGCCAGGCGGTTTCCTCACTACGTTAGGCCATTGGTCGACCCAAACGCCATTCGTGTCGTAGTGGCGATGAACTTCTATACGCCAAGTTGCCCGGAGAGCGCGCCCCGCAGACCTTAGTGCTCATCTCGCTGGCTATTCCGAGGAAGGTGAGCTATTGGCAGACAAGTAGAGTGCATGACGAGTGGCACCACTCAAAAAGGTCAGAGAATATAGTACAGAAGGAGACAGCACCCTGAGCCAAGTGGAGAGTGCCGGGTATGGGCAGTGCTCACGCCACTCCATCGTCGGCAGTCGATACCGCTTGTAAGTCGCCACTCGTCATGCATTCGAACGCATAAGGAAATCGCACTACAACTCTGATTTGTAGGCAAGACTGAAACATTACAAGAACAGTCAAAATGGTCCTTTATAGATTTATCTCTACCATCTCAATATTCCGAACCGCGATTAAACTGATCTTCCAAGCACCTACCCAACTTCTCAGTATTGCTCCTGTACTGCTTCTTGCAGTGCTTCTTTCGTTTCTGTCCCAAGAACTATGGCAGGCTGTTGGATCAGCACCACAACCCATGCTGATAGGATCCCTTTGTTGGATCATACTGCCTACTATAGCATTGATTGCTTCATATATTCAGAATGAGGTTCGGTCAATTCGAGATTACACAATGAACGCTAGATCTGTTGCCAACTGGGCTAAAGCACTTGAGCCTGTGAAAAACTCACTGGCTTCTGGTGTTTTACGAACGAATCAGTGGAATTGGATCGTCCAGCAAGTTAATACACATGAGATGTTTCAATCAGCATCCAAATCGCCTCTAGAAAAGGCGATCCAACGAAAAGTCAAACGCTGGTTCATTCTCTTGTTTGTTGTGGGCGGTCTGGTTTCAGCATTTCTAGCCACCCTTTATTTCTACATTTTGTTCAATCTGCTATTGAATACCTCTGTACTTGACGCTTGGCTGATAAATACCAATCAGCAGCCAATTTCAAGTATTAAGGTCATGGGTTACATGATTTACGATTTTGATGGCGCTGTCGGTAAAGTATCCATTTTCCTGGGAGTTTTCGTTGCAGCATCTATACTCATCAATGAACAACTAAGAACTAAATACAAGAAGTGGCTAACTCAAAAGGCAAAACTGTGGATTACAACAAGCCTACTATTGGATCTAATAGACAGTTGGGATTTCCCGCAACAGAAAGCTCGAGGATGGCAGCGTCTAAAGCTTCGCACCTAAATTCAATTGGCAATATTCGCTTTTCAGCGTGATCCTCTAAAATGCGGTACTAAAGATAATTAGTCAAGTTCATGGTTTCCGCTATTGCTTCTCTTCCATCTCTTCTATTGGCAGCCTCTCTCAGTGATCTAACTCCTCCGCCACCAATTCCCGCCGCAAATACTTCCCCACCGCGCTCTTGGGCAGGCCCTCACGAAACTCTATCCGGCTGGGCACTTTGTAGTCGGCCAGCCGCTCGGCGGCGAACCGGCGTAGCTCGCCTTCGGTGACTTCAGCATCGGGCTGGAGCGCCACGTACGCCTTGACTATCTCCCCCTGGCGCTTGTCCGGCAAGCCCACCACCACCACTTCCCGCACCTTTTCGTTCTCATACAGCGCGTCCTCCACCTCTCTGGGGTAGACGTTGAATCCGTTCACCAGGATCACGTCTTTCTTACGGTCAACGACGTAGAAGTAGCCGTCTTCGTCCTGCCGCGCCATGTCGCCGGTATAGAGCCAGCCGTCGCGGATCATATCGGCCGTTTCGTCGGGCCGCGCCCAGTATCCCTTCATCACCTGGGGGCCACTCACCGCCAACTCGCCTACTTCTCCCACCTCTAGCGGCTCACCTGACTCCGGGTTGACTATGCGCGCTTCGGTCATTGGGATGGGCAGGCCAATACTACCTGTACGGCGAGCGCCGTAAATAGGGTTGCAGTGCGTCACGGGCGAGGTCTCGGTCAACCCATAGCCCTCTACCAGCCGCGCGCCCGTGACGCTCTCGAACGCTTGCTGCACCTCGGCGGGCAAAGGCGCTGCGCCCGATATGCAGACGCGTATGGAGCGCAGATCGTAGCCGGACGACATGGGATGGTGCGCAATAGCGTTGTAGATCATGGGCACAGCCGGGAAGATAGTGGGCCGCCAGCGGGCGATGGCTCGGAGCACATCCTTGATCCCGAAGCGCGGCAGCAGCACGATGCTCGAGGCCGACGAAATAGCCAGGTTCATCACCACAGTCAGCCCGTAGCTGTGGAAGAAGGGGATCACAGCCAGGTAAACATCGTGCTTCTGCGGCTTGGTGTCCCAAACCCAGGCGTTCATCTGAAGGGCGTTAGCCACCAGGTTGCGATGGCTCAGCATGGCCCCCTTCGGCGTGCCGGTCGTGCCGCCGGTGTATAGCAGGACCGCCACATCATCCGGGCCGGCCTCAGAACGCGCATAGTCCACAGAGCTATTTCTGAGCAGGTCCAGGTAGCGGTGCACGGTTTCACCCGACACGTCAACGTAGGTGGCATCCCGCCGCTCCTTGACACTCAGCATAAGGCTCATCAAAGGCGATAGAGTGTCCTGCATCCAGGTGACGATCAACCTCTCCACCGGGGTGTCGGGCATGATCTCCTGCACGCGAGGGGCGACCACGTTGAGCGCCACAACCGTGGTCACACTGGCATCCTCAAACTGCGTCTTCAGCTCGCGGGCTACGTAAGCCGGGTTGAGAGGCATGGCTACCGCGCCCGCCTTCAACACGCCAAAGAACGCCACCAGGAACTGCGGGCAGTTGGGCAGGATGATGGCAACCCTGTCGCCCGCCGCTACGCCCAGCCCCTGCAACCCGGAAGCAAACCTGTTCGCCTGCTCGTCCAACTGGGCGTAGGTGAGCCGCTCACCGAAGAAGATCGTGGCGGTATTGTGTGGGTAGTCAGCCACCGTGCGCTCGAAAAGCTCGTGCAAGGCGATGTCAGGCACTTCGAGAGTGCGAGGCACTTCCGGCTCGTAATGCCCAAACCACGCCTTCTCGTTGGCGTCCACGGCTGCTACTTCCATGCTCGATCCTTCCCTGGGAAATGACTTATGGGGCGGACTCACCTGCTACACCCAACGAGTCCATGCAAAAACGGTTTGCGCTTCGTAGGGGCGGGTCCCCGTGCCCGCCCTGTACCCTAACCCCGATCTTGTCGGTGGACACGCAGGCATGCACGGGGACCCGCCCCTACAAATCCTGCTGCCATCTGTCGGACGAACCACACGTGTGCACACCGATAATTTTACAGCAACACCAGGGCCATTCTATGTGAGCCGCGCATAAGTTGTCAACGCGCGCCGGGCCGTGCTAGACTCTTCGGCGTGGACCTGAGCATAGTAATCCTCAACTGGAACGTAGCCGGCCTCCTGGCTGCCTGCATTCGCTCGCTGCCTGACGCCTGCGGCGCATGGTGGCCGCGCACGGAAGTGATCGTGGTGGACAATGCCTCCACCGACGACAGCGTGGCGATTGTGCGGGCAGGCTTCCCGGACGTGCGTCTCATACTCCTCCCTGCAAACCAGGGGTTTACGCGGGGCAACAACGCGGGCATAGGCGCGGCTACGGGCGACTATATCTTGCTGCTCAACCCCGACACGGTGGCCCAACGTGGCTCCATCGCCACCCTATGCGACTACATGGAAGCGCACCCCGAAGTTGGCATCGCAGGCCCGCGCCTCCTCAACCCCGACGGCACGCTCCAGCCCTCTCGCAGACGCTTTCCAACAATCGCGACCGCCCTGGTAGAGTCTACGCCTCTGCAACGCTTCTTCCAGGATTCACCAATATTAAGCCGCTTCTATATGGCGGACCAACCGGAGGACGAAGAGCAATACGTCGATTGGGTAAGCGGCGCGGTCCTTATTTGCAGGCGCGAGACCCTGGCACAGGTAGGCCCGTTCGACCCCGGATTCTTCATGTTCAGCGAAGAGGTAGACCTGTGCAGGCGGGCCACAGAAGCAGGCTGGCGCGTCGCTTACGTGCCCCAGGCCAGGATCACTCACTACGGCGGCGGAAGCACCGGCCAGGCAGTGCCCAGCCGCCACATACACTTCAACACCAGCAAAGCCCGCTACTTCCGGGTGCATGAAGGGCGCGTCGTGGGCAGGTTGGTACGGCTGTATCTCCTTACGACATACGTAGGTCAGGCCATTTCCGAAAGCGCGAAGTGGCTGCTAGGCCATAAGAGGTCCATACGAACGAAGCGTTTGCGCATGTACGCCCAGGTGCTAAAGAGCGGCCTGCGCGCAAGACGTCAACGCGCCACCAACGACAACCCCCACGTCATGCTGATCACAGGCGAGTTCCCCCCCGACCGTGGCGGTGTAGGCGACTATATCTGCAAGCTATCCCTGGCTTTGCAGGACCGCCACCTGGAAACAAGAGTGCTGACCGGACGAAAGACGAAAGACAAAGGACGAAGGACATCCAATAACGCAGAGCTACCGACTCCCGACTCCCGACTCCCGACTACCCACCATCGTCCATCGTCCATCGTCCTCCCCGGATTACCCACAAGGCTGCCCTGCGTGCGCTCAGGGGCGCGGATGCTAAAGTGGCGCATATCCAATACCAGACCGGCGCTTACGAGATGCGCCCGACGGTCAATATGCTGCCTCTCCTGCTCAGGCTGCCATGGGGCTGGCCCACCGTCGTCACCTTTCACGATCTGTTGGTGCCGTATCTCTTCCCGAAGGCCGGGCCTGTGCGGGAGTGGGCGAACCGGCTGCTGGCGCGGACCGCCACCGCCGTTATCGCTACCAACCCGGACGACGCGAAGCGCCTTCAATCCTGGGGCGTGCGGCGGTTGGAATTGATCCCTATCGGCTCGAACATCAGGAACGACCCCCCTCTCGGCTTTGACCGCCAGGCATGGCGCGCAGGGCGAGGCATCTCCCCAGGCGCAACGCTGCTGGCCTACTTCGGCTTCCTCAACAGCACGAAGGGACTGGATAGTCTGTTGCGTGCCATATCCAACCTTGAAAAACGCACGCCTGGCCTCTATCGCCTCATGATGGTGGGGGGCGGCCTCGGCTCAAGCGACCCGACCAACCGTGCCACCGCCGGAGCATTGGACGCCCTGGCCCGCGACCTGGGCGTGGCAGACAGCCTCACCTGGACCGGCTACCTGGAACCCCAGGAGGTGTCCGCCGCCCTCCTCTCCGCGGATATGGCCGTACTCCCATTCGCCGACGGCGCATCCTTCCGCCGGGGCAGCCTCCTCGCCGTGCTCGAACACGGGCTGCCGTTGATCACGACCAGGGGCCGGGGGTCAGGGATTAGGGACTGGGGATTAGGGATTGAGTATCAGGAGTTGGAAATTTCGAGCGGCAGCAATCCGCAATCCGCAATCCGCAATCCGCAATCCCTAACCCCTAATCCCCAATCCCTAATCCCTCGGTTACTAGATAGCGAGAACGCGCTGCTGGTGCCCCCCGGCGATGCGGCTGCGCTCGTGGTGGCTATCGAGCGGCTGGCCGTGGATGATGCGCTCAGGCTGAAGTTGGCTGGGGGGGCGCGGAGCCTGGCACGACATTTCTCGTGGGAAACCATTGCGGAACGGCATACGCTGCTATAC
>JBAURA010000311.1:0-11047 GCA_049580985.1 Chloroflexia bacterium | reverse complement strand
GGGCTACCGAGCGAAACTCGGCCCATGTCACCATAGACTGGCAATTCACCAACAAAGATGCTCGTATCAAACTCAAGTCCTTATACCCTGTTATATCTGCCATTCCTTAGTTGGTGGTGTACTGAGCATGCCAATCACCGCGGCTAGGGGATCGGATCCCGCACCCGGCGACCCTGTGCGAGTGACCGAGCGGTTACCGGTAAGTAGACGTTCGTCTGAGGCTCCTGAGCCGATGGGGTAACGGCTGTCGGCCAGCAATCCAAGCTCGTACCAGGTCACAATTGTTGCTGACAAATCCGATGTCCCTGCCGCTCCCAGCATTCCTGGTGTTCGCGGTGCTTGAGTGAGTTCGATCAAAGCCTTCTCTACAGGATCATCCACCCAGCGCACGCGGGAACGAGGATGAAACACCTTAATCGATTGGCGCACCTCCTCAATGAAATTGTCGCTTTCCTTGCTGGACGCCGCACGGCTATTAACTTCGTGCTGCTCGACACCAGTCGCCGGACACCAGACATAGAAACCAATCTTCCCACCTGTATGAGGTGTGCTCCACATCTCAAGGCTCAAGGCCAGCTGCTCGGCCCCCATTTTCTTAAGACCGAAACTCCCATTTGCCACTGCCATGTCGCCGAGCAGGTTCCACAATTGCCCGAACATATCTGCGGACGCTCGCGCGTCCGCCATGCTGCCCCTCGGTATCAGCACTTCCAGCACCCGCCCACCTCGCAGACGCTCCTCACGCACCTTCGGCATCCCAACGCACATGTAGCGCCACCACACCCACATGGCGTAGGTCGCGTAGAGGACCAAAATCCCCGTTGACATATACAGGGCGATCTGTCCCCACCTTGCCACTTCGTGCAGCCAGGGGCTGCTTGCCTGGCCATTGGCTGGTTGCCCACTGTGTGCCCGCGCCAGAACGTTATTCACGGTGCCCCATACGGCATTCCATGAAGCTAGGTGTATGGTATGCCACGCGAACAGCACCCAGCCGCTGAGCCACACTCCTACCAACCAGGCCACTGGTCTGTTCCGCATGCTTTTCAGAATGGCAGTGAGCAGCGCCCACCACGCTTCCGTTGTCTCACCTGACCTGTTCTTTGCACTCATCCTCATGCTCCTTGATGCTACTTGCCAGGGCAATCCTGAGCTATATGGGCCTGATCCATGCCCCCTGATCGGCGATACCTTATTGGCGTCCCCCTCGATAGCATCAGAACACAAGGCAGCATCTCTCAGCTTCGCCCAGTTGAAGTCGCCCTCCCTCATCTTAGCCCACGAGGAGTCACACGCGCGTCACACATTCGCGGGTGGGGCTTGCTCAGCGTCGATGCGCCGACTAGCCGAAGGACGAAGAATTGATGATAAATAGGCAAACGAGAGCTGCTACGAGGTACAATAGATAGACGTGGCCCATAGTTGACGAATAGAGACTCAACCGGCTAACTGCCTACTGGAGCAATGCCCACAAGCTAAATGAGCAACCAAATGATAGAGCGTGGTGAAGGAAGCCTGCTAGACGCCGATGTCGAGGCCCTTGTCAACGCGGTGAACTGCAAGGGAGTGATGGGCAAGGGTATCGCCTTGCAGTTCAAGCTGGCATATCCCGAGAACTTCGAGCACTATAAGCAGGCTTGCGATGCGGGGAAAGTGCAGGTTGGAGAGGTGCTGGTCGTCCCCACTGGAAGGCCGGATAACCCTGCTTACATCGTCAATTTCCCTACAAAGTACCATTGGCGAGACAGGTCGCGGCTTGATAGTATAGAAGCAGGTCTCCGCTCACTTGTAACTACCGTCATCCGGTTGGGGATACACTCCATTGCCGTGCCTGCACTTGGCTGTGGCCTCGGTGGACTGGATTGGTCGGCGGTCAAGCCGCTCATAGAGGAGGCGTTTGCAGATGTGCCGCATGTGCGCGTACTACTCTTTGAGCCTGGCAGTGGTCCGCAAGCCAGCCCGGCATCGGGTGCTGGTGACTTGCGAGGGAAGCAGATGGAGGAGCATTAACTGATGCCGGGGCGACGCCGTTCCGCCACCCGCAATCAGCTTGCCATGCCCGGCTTCGGCACGGATGCGCTCCGTCCTCCGGAATGGAAGGCGGTTGAGGCTGCCATAGATGCATCACAAGTACGCGATCCTGCGTCGTGGGCAGCCTTCGCGAATTGCCGAGCCATCGAGGTATATACGGACGGTTCAGCGCCCGTCCGCAACCCGGGTGGCCCTACTGGCTGTGCTGTTGTTTTAGTAGGGTTCCCGGAGTTGGTCAATCAATTCAGCACTCGTCGCCCCGAGCCACAGGCGCGCCTCGATATAGCGGCTTACCTGGGAGAACGTCGGAAAGAGCCTCTCACCAGCAACAACAGGGCAGAAATCGCCGGCATCATGATGGCTTTCGAGGCACTCTATCGGCTGAGCGAAGGGAGCAGCACGGAAGCCAATGGTATGGCTGCGCAGGTAACGATTTGGAGCGACAGCGTATACGCGATCAACTGCATGAACGGCACCTGGAAACGTAAGCGCAATACCGATCTCTGGCCCGTCGTCGACATCCTCGCAGAGGATCTGCGCCAGATAATGAGCGGTGAGTTTACGGTGAGGTGGGTCAAAGGGCACGCGGGCAACACTTACAATGAAGCGGCTGATGAGCTTGCCACCCGCGCCGCGTTCAATTTTGACGAAGACGTGTACTCACGATATCGTCTAGCGCAAGAGGAGACCGGACGCGAATTACCCAGCCAGGCAGCGCTCTCCAGACATGGCGTGCTCGGATCATCCGTTATTACGGACGCGATCACACCTTCGAGAACCGCGCGGTCCGGCTCTGAGCAAGGAGAGCAGGAGGAATGGCTCGCTTCGACCGATTACACTCTGGCGATCTATACGCATCTGGATGGCGGCGGGCAGCCGAGCGTCGGGCGCGGACCCTGCGAAGGGCGGTTCCGGCTGTGGGTGAAGGATGGGCGGAGCCGCGAGGCGCGTGTAGCTCATACAGGTGAGCGTACCCACGATGAGGCTGAGTACCTCACGTTGATATGGGCATTGACTGATTTGCTCCAAAAGATCCAGTCGGCTGGACGCGACCCAAGTACTTTTACGTTGACCGTGTACAGCCGTCGAGAATTGGTAGTAAAGCAGGTGACAGGCATCTACAAAGTAAGGTCGCAGGCTTTGCAGAGCCATTACTTGGAAGCTCGTGATCTCCTTGGCCGCTTCAAGAATGTTGAGATTACCTGGAAACAAGGGAGCGGAATTGAGAGGCTCCTTCGATAATGTCCTACGGTGCCAGAGCGGTGCCGGTGGTACCAGCGGTGCCAGATAATGAACGGAGCGCCCTGAACAGGTGGGCGTATGCTACCAATGTCCCATTGTGCCGCTTCCCTGGGATGCTAAAGTACGCATACATGCAGCAACGGCGAACGCCCCACAAATCGCCAATTTACGCACGTTTTGATGGTACACCCTGAGGTAACCACACGTCACCACCACTTGTACCATAGGGTGTACCTAGAACTTGTACCTTCTTGCACGTATCGGTATTGAGTGCTGGGCCAGGGCTAAAGCCTCAGCCCGAGGATGTCGCCCAGAGGACTCCACTTCGGCCCCTCCGGCCTCATCACGTCGAGCCAGCAACGTTGCGTGAGGAGCCGAGATCTTCCCCTGGCATAAGCGAAGGCCAGCAACTCCAGGTTGGCGAGTATTACCGTACCAGGCGATTTGCCTGAATAGTGGGTGCGCCACAACATCACTTGTCCTTCCACCTGGCTGCGGTCTCTCACGGCAACAATTATCGTGGGGAGGGTCGAGCCGAACAGAGTCCGCCAGCTTTGCCCGTGCATCATGTCGCCCTCAGTCAGCAGGCTATATAGCCGGTTGTACCGCCCGATCTTGTGAACCATGTCCCTCGATGAGTTGGTGCCTGTCTCCATTTCGACGAACACGTACCTGTATCTAGTGCTTCCCAGATGCTCGGCGGCTCGCATAGCGGCAGGCGGCGGAATAGCCGACAGCAGGGCGTCGTGCCAGCTTCCTTGGTAGTTGACGGGAGACTTGCTGTTAACCTTGCGTGCAGCCTCGAAGTATTCTCGCTCCTGTGCACCGGACGTGACCGAGAGCACCAGAGTGGCGTCCGGTTTCACCAGCGGCCTATACCTCCAACGCTTCGACCTCTCCTGCACAATCTGGGCCTCTACCCCCGCCTCAGAATCGGTTCCCTCTCCTTGAGCCTTTGCCCGCCTCAACTCCAACGACCACCCGGTGCATCCCTCATAATAGACGACCGACTCGCGCTCGTTGAGCAGGCCGATAGCGAGTTGATTCTTGGTGTCCTTCGACTCTCCTGCATCTCCTGCATCTCCTGCATCTCTTGCCGTTGCTTGCTTGATGGCTGCGCCAACCTGAGGAACGCGCTCATGAGTAGCCCGGGCCGCCGCTGCGATATAGCTCCACACTTCACTCACTCCCAGCGTGTGCCCGAATTGGCTGTTCACCTGGGCTACCGTGGCAGGGTCCCAACTTCGCAGATCGTAGTGCAGGTGTTCAAGCAGGTACTTGCCATTCCAGTCGAGCACGAGGGGTGCATTATGCGTGCCCGCTCGACGCCCTACCGCCGCGCTTAGCACGCGGTGGTCGACCTCAGGAGTAGCTAGGAACCGCCTCTCGCGCAGGAGGCGGATGCGTTTTCTCGCCGTAATGTGCCTGGTGAAGAACGCGCGCTCTACCTGCTCAATAGTGAGTACCCGCGACTGCTCGGCCATGAGCAGGATGAGGTGGTCGCGCTCGGTCAAGCCTTTGCTCAGCTCCTGCGCCGCCACCGGCCCGACCGGTACTTTAGACCACCTGTGGTGGTAAGTGTCTGGCCGGGTTCGCCTCAGATACCCGGCCCCGGTGGTGATGATCCCACCAGGCGGAACAACCCCTGGGCGACCCTGCTCACTTTTTGTTGGCGCCGGCAGAGCTTCAGGGGCGACGGTTTCAGCGCCGCTTTGAGTAGTATGCAGGCCTTTCTGTATCTGACCGTCCATAGCTCTGAATCTCCTAGGCTCAAATCGTCGTAATGGCTTATCTACCAGCCAACCTGCCAACCGGCTTAGCTACGCACCGCATCTCCCTCCGCGCAGGAGTTGCGGTATATGCGGGGTTTGCGGGATTTTGTTTTGTCCGAGCGCGATCTTTGTTTACTTTACGAGTTTCCCGTTCTGACGAAATCTAACCCCGAAAACCCCGCATATACCGCGCGCGCCACCGACTCACCTTTAAATGTGGATCATCGGTTGCCCTCTCAAGTCGGAGATCCCCGTACCGAGTGTCTACCTTCTTGGACAGAGCCTTTCCGAGCCTCCGACGAAAACCACTTGCGGCTCCTCCGCCTGCACGCTTCTGCTCGATCTCTAAGCCCTCTGCGAGGTCGGTAGGGAGCGCTTCACGCAAAGCAGACGAGCAGGCGTCTGCTACAGACTCACCGTTTGGCCCGGTTGGCACTAGACGCTGTTGACCGCTAGGCAGAAGCGCGTCGCATAGCTCCGCCACGGTCACGGAACGTTCACCGAAGGCATCGGACCAGGCGAGGAGGAACGCCTCCCACTCGCTGGTCTCCTCGTCGTTCTGCTCGTATAGGGCGTCGAGGTTCTGCAGGAAACCTTTCACGCCCGCATACGCAAGGATGCCTCCCAGCGTGCGTGCCCACGCCTCGAAGCTGCCCAGGGGCGGCACCTCGCCGGGAGGCTTGCCTGCCACATACCAGGCCCGCGCTATCGTGAGAAGGGCGGCCAGCAACTCCCCTCGGTGCTCGGCGATCCACCCGAGCAGATTGGGGTGGCGGAACGCATCTGTGGGACGCTGCCAGGGTCGGGCAAGCTGCGAATCGAGCCTTATCCAGTAGCAGCGGCGGGGCATGTCTCCACCAAGCTTGATGTTATTGCCGGTGGCTATCCAGGTCGCACGCTGGGGCAGCGTGACCATGCTGGTGCTGCCAAGCACTCGGTCGTGCCAGTTGTGCGCCGTCAGCACCGCAGCTAAGCTGGGTGACGAAAGCTTGTTCTCTACATTGTCGATAGTGATCACGGTCGGGCCGTCGAGCAGTACGCTGGTCAGCCTCTTGCGCCATTCTTCGTCGCCTGAGGGGGCACTCATCAAGGCCGCCGCGCGTCCAGTGGTGGTCAAGCATACCGCATCTGCTAGTAACCCTTTGCCGGTACCCGCGCGGGGAGCGTCAAGTAATGCCAGTGGAACGTGGCCCTTAAAGGACTGACGAACTACGGGAGTTAGCAACAGTCCGAGCATATTCGCATGTGAAGATTCGTCCACATACGGGAAGTCACCGAAAGTTTCCTCCACCAGCGCTAAGCTCCTCTGCATATCCTGTAGGCTGGGCTCCTTGGGTATGGCCGGGATGTTGAGGCTGGGCGCTGGGATATAGAGGAGGCGGGTGGCAGCATCGTAGCCCGGCATGTCGAGGACGGAGCCGTCGGGCCGCAGCACGGGCGCCTCC
Source organism: Chloroflexia bacterium (assembly GCA_049580985.1). Classification (GTDB taxonomy): domain Bacteria; phylum Chloroflexota; class Chloroflexia; order QHBQ01; family JADMIH01; genus JADMIH01. The sequence goes on along the minus strand of JBAURA010000311.1, from coordinate 4,557 downwards.
ACGACCCCTTCAAGGGGAGGCAACGGCCAGATACCCAGCGCCGTAAAGTCCCGCACGACCTGGATAGGAGGTGGAACGTGACGCAGCTCGCCGTTCCTGGTATACCTAACGAAGTTGGCAACCCTGGCCAGCCTCCCGCATATATGGCTCTCACGCAGTATCTCGATCCTGGGTCGTCCATGCACGTCGCTGAGCGTTCGTACCAGATCGAAAGAGCGCACAAAGGTCTGCGGTGGGTCGTTGGCTGAGACCAGCGCCTGTAGAGCAGCGGTGGTGAGGTCGCGCAGCTGCTTGTTGCTCGTGTCTATAATGGGCAATTCGGCTCCTCCATGTTCTCTCTGTTCCTCTGGTTGTTCGAGATGTTCGAGCACTTCGATTTCTTCACCTCGTCGGCGGGATGGTCCAGCGAACGCAGTGAATGCAACGGCTTTTCGCGTTTTTCCGAGTAAATCGGACGGCGTAGCGTGGATAGCGTGGATTGCTTGAGTTGCCCGGAAAGATACTCGTCGGGGCCCGCGCATTCCAGCTTGCAGGCCGGAGCGAATAGTGGCTCGTATCCCACTGATACCGCAGCCGGGATCGCTGTCTAGTCCGGACATACGCGCTGCTTCCTCCAAATCGCGCTCCACCTGGCTCCTGTCCAACATTTCAGCTGCCACCAACTGACCGAGCGCGAAAGCTGATCTGTTGAGCTGGTCATTGCGCGTGCCCTGGGCACTGGTAGACACTTTCTTCAGCTCATCGCGCAGCGCGGCCTCCCCATACGCCTGATTTGCCCGATTGCCACGGCTGCTGGCAGTTCCGCTCTTGCTGTTGCTTTTGCGTTCAGCATCTCCGCCTTCTCCACCTTTTCTGCCCGCGATTCCCGGTGTGCCCTCTTTGTCTTCTCTTCGTTCTGTCGCTTTAGTCATCTCTTCGACCTCTAATAGAGCCATAAGCCAATCCGGTACGTCAGCCAGCTCGACTTCATCGGGAGATAGCCCTCGCACCCATTCGTACACACCCCCATCAGGGTGAATCGCTCCCGGTGCCATCGCGTAACCGCCGTCTGCACGCAAATCCAACCCGGGTGCCTTCTTCACGAAGTTCTTGATCCTGCCCTTGATGTGCGGCGGGTAGCGGAAGTAGTAGTGGTGCCCATTGTGCGTCCTGGTTGTCCACGTAACCGGAACGCCTCCAAAAGCAGCCAGCGTACTCTTCGCCTTCGGACCGTCCGCGTCAAGGACTATCACACCCGATACGCGGCCGGTGGCGATAGCCGGGTTTGCGTTCGGCCACCGCGCCAGCCACCATCGGATAGTAGACACACTGGCGCGTTTCCGCTGGTACCTGCGCCAGCTTACGAGAGGCGGGTCCTTGTTTTCCGGTCTGAGTGGTATTGGGGAAAGTCCGTAACGGTGCGCGGCCAGAAAAGCATCAAGTAGATCGCTCATGTGCTCCTTTCTCCTTGCCTCCGCTTCTTACTTCTTTGCACGGCGGTTTCTATAACCGCATACCGGAACGGCTCTACCTGACGCTGCCACCGCTGCCACTACCGCTGTCGCCGCTGGCGCGCTGCTTCTCAATCCAGGCCATGAGGTCCTCCCGAAGTACCCTGCGCGAGCGACCTATCGAAATGCTGGGAATCTGCTGAGTTGCCAGTAGCTCAAAAACCTTAGAGCGCCCTAAGGCTAGAATCTGAGCCACTTGATCTGCCCTAAGCAATACTGGCTGCTCTTGCTCTCTTTCCCTTGCCCTTTCCTTTTCCATCCCACACCTCCTATGCTCATATGCACTTATCTACTTCCTGCTTACTGGCTTACCGGCTTACTGGCTTGCTTGCCCTATGCTTCCGGCTGCCCTGTCCGGTCCTGAGGCGGAGTGTCGCGCCCCAGCGATCTATCTGCTTCTTGCTCCTGCTCTGACTCTGGCGTCCAGATATCCGCAACCTGCACACCCAGAGCGTCTGCTATGCGCTTCTGAGTGTTGGAGTTGGGTACGTATCCCCACTTCTCGATAGCGGTCAGAAGTGAAGGGCTGACGCCCGACATCACAGACAGGCCCCAGATAGCAAGACCTCGTGCGCGCCTGGCTGCTTTCAATAGACTGCTCACCTTTTCACCTCCTTTCAACTTGGGGCCGGCTTACTTTGGTTGGTTGCCGCTCTTTCCAGTCAGCTGCTTCGGCGCCCGTAGCGGGTTGTTATGAATTGTTGCGTGTTCTGCAATCCGCGCTGTTCTCACTAATCTTGTACACGATAGAAGGTCACACAAGTGTCACTGGTCTTTCGAGGGTGGAGCCTATAACTCCTGTGCTTATCTTGGTCACGACCTATGTTATCGTCGTTGTTGTGCGTGTCCACGTGCCCGTAGAGTGCTATTACCACAGCAAATGCTGCAATATTGCAGCAAACGCTGCCATATTCGAGCGAATGCTGGGCTAATGCAGCGCTTGCTGCTGATGTTCGGCGGCTCTTGGCGCAACGCAGCACCCTGAAGAACGCTTTTTGGTATGTGCCACACTGGTGCATTTGACACGTCCCGACGTGTGAAGAGACGTGTCATTCCGTGTCATTAGACGTGCCAAGACGTGTGAAACCGGGTGAATGCTGGTCGGCTTCTTGGAAGCCTGCGTGCGGTTGGACGTGCAATAACGTGCAAGCCGATGTGCAATGGCGTGCAATCAACCTGGCAAAGTTGGAACCGCTCATCGGAAGGCTACGTTTGCTGCTGGGTGGTCAAGCTGCAGCAAAGGCTTAGCGCTGTTGAGCCGCTCAAATCAGCCGCTCCTGCGTATCCTGCGGGGTGAAGTAGTCGAGAGGGAGGTTGAAGAGGACGAAGAGGATGCAGATTATGGTGAAAGAGATGCCGACGAATACGAAGAGGAAGACGATTACTACTTGCAAGATGATGAAGACGAAAGCGAATACACTGACCGGATCTCACCCATATTGCTTCGCTTTCTCTCCTATGCCTCTCTTACTCATGTCCTCGTCCCCGCCAATTCAAGTGCCATGCGAAGCCACTTCTTGGCCCCATCACACTCCACCATATCTGCAGCTTCTGCAAGCTGCTTGGACCTCACAAGCCCCTTTTGGAGGGCATCATAAACGGCGTCGGGAAGGAAGGACCAGGTTGAGGGACTTGCTGCAGCGTCGAGAATGGTTCTCAGTGGAGTGGTCACCCTATAGCCTTCGCGCTCTTCCGATTCTTGTGGAGACAGCTTCGCCTTGTGCAATGCTATATCTGGCGGCATGTATCTTCTGAAGCCGGGCGGTACGGTCAGGTGAATCCTTGCGGGGTTGGCATCGCTGATCTCGTGAATCGCCAGGGCGGTCTCATGGGAGGCAACGGCTTGCGGCTGCCCATGTCGATCATGGCTGAGAAGCGTCAGGATCACCAGGTCATCCCTCTGCGGGTATCGCAACTCCGGGAATTCAGGGAAGCGATAGATTCGGCGTTGGATCTTTTGCCAGTTGCCGCGCAGGGTATGGTGGCGTTGCTCCTGGTATGTGTAACCCGCAATCAAAGCTTGCCGAGCAGTGAAGTAGCCGCCTTGCTCTTTAGCAATCGCCATCAATGCTCGCTGCTTACTTGTTTTCATTGTCCAGATACCCGCCGTGCATTACAGACCTTTGGAGACCGCAAAATCCGGGATGTTTGCCGAAAAGTAATACTGGATATTAGTATTTTGCAAATGCAGTGTAGCCGACTTCGTGGTTGCATTCAATAGGACAATACCGCCACTGCAGTGTGGCCGCCTCCGCCAGCTAATGAGTGGCTTCTCTTTGCCGACAGCTATTGTATTTTATATAGCATTATGCTATACTAATAGGCGATACAGGCGTTGGTCTTCGGCAATTCTGCGGTGAATAACTAAGCCGAAGCTCAGCGGCAATTATGAACCAACGTAGGGAATCGTTTCGCGCGGCGAGATGATAAAATGGGGAGGCTATGGCGAGACAGCAGGTGAATGTACGCTTATCCAGTTATACGGTCGCGCAACTGAAAGAGTTGGCGAGTCGGTTCGACATGTCCGAAAGCACAGTAATCATGCTGGCTATCGACCGGCTGGCGCGTGACACTCAGGCGGCTCAGGTGGGTGAAGACAAAGGCATCCTCCTTGAGGGAAGAGAGAAGCAACAGAAGAAAGGGGAGCAAAACGATGGCAACGACGGGAAAGGCGACAACAGCGAAGCGACGAGGACCAGGCGAAGGAACAATCCGCAAGCGTAGTGACGGCAGATGGGAGGGCCGCGTGAGCCTCGGGTACGAGAACGGCAAGAGGAAATGGAAATACATCTACGGAAAGACATGGCGCGAAGTCTCTGATCAGTTAAAAGTAGATCTGCATACGCAGCAGCAGGGCCTCCCGATTACGATCGAGCGCCAGACGGTGGGCGAGTTCTTGAGCAAGTGGCTGGAAGATTCTGCACGCCCCAGAGTTCGACCTAAGAAACTGTCTGAAAACTAGCCAAGAATAGCACAGTCAGGCAGACTCAGGGTTATGATTACCAGTCAAACCCGAAAAGTCTACCCGACTGACCTTCATGATAACGAATGGAACGTAATCGCGCCA
>JBAURA010000310.1:0-9999 GCA_049580985.1 Chloroflexia bacterium | reverse complement strand
CACGAGGGGTGCCCCTACAATCCGGTTTTCTCTACCCCAATTCTGAACTGTTACTTAGCCTCCCACCCTAGAATAACGACACTTTGTGTCGTATAATGTTACACATTCTCTTGACACATCTCAGTGTCACGGCGCTCGTTACACGATTGCTTTGTTGCCCAGAAGTCTAGAGCAATTACTACGTAGTCCTTACGCTTCAGCCAGTCTTTAGATTTTGTGGGAGGCACACGTTCATGAGTAAAAGTCCTCATGGTTCTGACGGTTCGCCGCGCCCTGAGCAACCCCTGGCCGAGCAATCCCACCAGTCACAGTTGTCCAAACGACCTCAACCGCCTCAGCGTGTGCCCAGTGGCATAGCGGGGCTAGACACGATCTTGAACGGGGGCTTCTTACGAGGCGGTATCTACTTTGTATCTGGACAACCAGGCACAGGCAAGACTATCCTCAGCAACCAGATAGCTTTCAACCACGCCAATTCCGGCGGGCGCGTCGTGTTTGCGAGCATCCTTTCCGAAACACATGCCCGCATGTTTGCGCACCTCAGTTCCCTGTCGTTTTTCAACCCTGAGCCTATAGGTGACTCCCTCTACTACATCAGCGGCTATGGTGCGGTAGAGAAAGAAGGTCTCAAGGGGCTGCTCAGCGTCTTGCAAGGTGCTGTTCGGGACAACAAGGCTACTTTGTTGATAATAGATGGCACGCTAACGGCAGAGACTTACGCGTCGTCTAACGTAAAGTTCAAGGAGTTTATTCACCAGCTTCAGTCCTATGCTGATGTTTATGGCTGCACGGTACTGTTACTAAGTTCGGCTGACAACGGCGAGACCGCTGCTGACCGTATTGCCGGGCAGACCACGGTTGACGGCTTGATACTTCTAAGAAATAAGCTGGCAGGGCTGAGGTCGGTCCGAGAGCTACATGTCCAAAAGTTCCGAGGCAGTAGCTTTTTGGAAGGCGTTCACGCCATGGAGATTACAGGGGACGGCGTACAGGTCTATCCACGCCTCGAAATAGCGCTTGCGGGGAGAGTAAAGGCAACCGGCTTGGACAAGGTGGACCGCGAGCGACTGGCTTTCGGTATCGAGAGGCTCGATGCAATGCTTCAGGGCGGTTTGCTCACAGGCTCTTCTACGGTTTTGCTTGGCCCATCTGGGAGCGGGAAGACTTTGCGGGGCCTCACGTATCTCGCGGAGGGCGCGCGAGGGGCAGCAATGTCTCTATTTTGGCCTGAACGAGCCGCCTGCCCTCTCGATTGACGCAGGAGATCAAATAGGTCTTGATTTCAGCGGCCTTGTCGAGAGAGGCCAGATACAAGTGCTTTGGCAGCCGGCGCTTGAAGAGTCCCTGGATGTGCTTGCTTATAATCTACTTGCAGCCGTGAAGGAACGCTCAGTAAAGAGGCTGGTCATTGACGGGCTGGACGCACTGGATGACATCAATATGTACGCTGAGCGTATACCCTGGTTCTTCACAGCACTGATGGGAGAGTTGCGTAGTATAGGCGTGACGACAATATCAGCAATTGAGTTGAACTCCATATTCGGGCCAGTGGCAAACATACCGATAGAGGGGATATCCGCGAGAGTGGAGACTATAGTATTCCTGCGCTCTGTTGAACTGCGCTCTGTTGAACTGCGCTCTGAGTTCCGGCGCATTATCTCCATACTGAAAAGTCGGCGCAGCGGCCACGAAGGGCTAATAAGGGAGTTCAAGATCTCAGACGAGGGCATAAAAGTGGGGGACAAATTCGAGTTGGCGGAAGGGTTACTCACAGGGGTGGCACGAACCTTGCGAGATATTACCAACTAAGAGCGCCTTTCAAAACCTCCTGTAGGGGCGAGGCATGCCTCGCCCTGCTCATGCGAGATTCACGTTTTGAAATGCGTACTAAGCCTCACGCGATTCCAGCGCATTATAGTCAAGGTCAGAGTAAGCACAGGGAGAAGGCTCTGCAAAAGAAATCTCTGCCCGCCAGGGAGTACAAACCTAAATGCAGACCATCCTGGTTGTCGAAGACGAACTGCCGATTGCAGAGATAGTAACTGCAATATTGGGGTACACGGGCTACCAAACCGTTGTGGCCGGCAATGGACAAGAAGCGCTTGCGTGTCTTAAGTCCACCCGCCCCGACTTGATATTGTCGGATATAATGATGCCTATCATGGACGGCAGAGAGTTGTGTAAGAGGCTACAAGTCCACCCTGAGCACAACGCCATACCTGTCGTACTGATGAGCGCGGCTTATGGCTCCGTCAACCTGGATGGCTGTAAGCACGTGGCCTTCCTCAAGAAGCCATTCGACGTCGAACACTTACTAATGACGCTAAGCGATATACTAGATCAGGATCCTGGAAGTTCCTAACTTACAATGCAGGTTCCGATAACACAATAGACGATGGGGTAGGACGCAGTGCCTACCCCATCGTCTATTGTCTATCGTCCATCGTCCGACTAATGCGTCTCGCCTGCGCGCTTGATATCCTCGCCGCGCTCCTGGATCCAGTCGCCCGCGCGGTCGGTGGCCCGGTCGAGGTCCTCGCCTCGCTCACTGGCCCACTCGGTTACGCGGTCGGATTGGTCTCGCGCCTTGTCGTGCAACGCGTCGGTCGAGTCGCGCACTTCCTCTCCGGTGCGCTCCATCCACCTGCCTGCGTCGTCGGTGGCATTCCTCATATCGCCTGACAAGTCCCTCTGCTTCCCGCTCAGGGTATCTCCCACGTTGTCAATGCCTTGCTCAACTTCACCGGCGACCTTGCGCCCGGCTCCCTCGATCTTCTCGCCGAGGTCGTTGCTCTGCATCTGCTGCTCGCCGATTTCTTCGTTCTCTTTGCCACGTGTCCAGCTACTCATAGTGATTACCCCCTTGTAGTACTTGAACGCTGTTTCGTGTAACCATGCAATCGGCACCGCCGGTTGCCCTATTATAGAAAGCAAATAATGTGCCAACAGACTGATACGCAATACGCAATACGCAATACGTCACTACCGTCTATCGTCTATCGTCTATCGTCCTTACGTATCACCCCTACCCCTGGCATAAGACTTGCATGCGCAATCCACCAACAATTGCCCCATATGCGTCACATAACAAGCCATGCTTGACGAACCCAAGAACGAACCTACCCCAATCGAAGATCCCCCAACCGGCCCCGCGTCGACATTCGACACCGGCCCCCTGGGCGATCCTCCCGGCCCCGATGCGCTTCAGCCGGAAGGAGACCCCTCACCTGGGCAGCCCACTGCTGAATCCGGCGAACCCGGCGGCCCGGACGACGCCTCCGATCCTAACGGCGTAGACACCCAGGCGGCGGTAGCATTCGACAGCCATTCACAGCCCGTCCCCACCCCCTCGAGCGCCCCACCCCGGTCACCCGAAGAGATCATCCGGGCCGAAGCCGTCGCGGTTGCCCAACCCACCCCCGGCACGGAGCCTCCCACGTCCCCACCTGATGCGGCCACCGCGCCCGCCGCCCCCGTGCAGGCGGTCGTAGATACCGCCGTCGGCACCGCCAAGCAGGCTGCCCAGCAGGTAACCGTCGCCGTAGACACGGCCAAGCAAGCCGCTCAGCAGGTAACCGCCGCCGTCCAGCAAGGCGCGCAGAAGATCACTGTCGCCCCCCGCAAAGCGCTTTATCGCGGCAAGCGCTTCCTCTGGGTCTACGGGGGGGCGGTCGGCGCGGCGGGCATCCTCGCCTTCTTCGCCCGCAAGCACCGCTACTTCGTGGGCGACGTCGGTATCACCCGCATGATCCAGACCCCCTCCGCCCGCCTCTATGACAGGCTGATGCACGCCGTCAGCGAGCTTGGCTGGCGCTGGATCAGCGTTGGGGCGCGCGCCTCCACCGGCACTCTCATGTGGGCTGCCGGCTTCCGCATGGAAAGCGCCTTCACATTCTCCACCTGGAGCGGCGACGTGCTCACCGTCCTCATCAAGACCCGCGTCCTCCGGCCGCGCCCCACCAAAGACCTCGTGCGCGTGCTAGGCGAGCTTGAGGAAGCCAGCTTCCCCTCCGGCCACGTCGTCCACTACGTCACCTTCTACGGCTTCCTCTTCTACCTGGTCTTCACCCACCTCAAGCAGCGCTGGTTCCGCACCGCCCTTCTCACCCTCCTGGCGGGCGTCATCCTCCTGATAGGCCCCTCCCGCGTCTACATGGGCCACCACTGGCCCTCCGACGTAGGCGGCGCCTACCTGGTCGGCACCCTCTGGCTCGGCCTCATCATAATCGCTTACATCGAGACCAAGGCCAACTACACCCTCCACACCACCCCACCCTTCTTCGTCAAGCGCCCCAAGCAGTTGGGCTAGAGCAGGACGAAAGACGAAAGACGAAGGACGAAGGCTAATTACCTTCGTCTTTCGTCTTTCGTCCTTCGTCCTTCGTCCTTCGTCCTTCGTCTTTCGTCCCTAATGCGTGCTGTCGCGACCCGCATTATCGACCGTGTCTGCTACGTTGTCGGCGGCATCGTCTATCGCCGCGCCCGCGTCATGAGCTACATCGCCTATGGCATCCCCGGCGGTGTCTACCGCCTCCCCAACCTTGTCACCAGCCTCGTCAACGGCATCGCCTGCACTATCGGCCACGTCGTCGGCTACGTCGCTCGCCGCATCCCCTACATTGTCGGCGGCGTCCTGTGCCGCATCCTTGGCCTCGTCGCCACCGCCCGTGATCGCGTCCTTGACGTTCTCGAAAGCATCCGCGATCCCTTCACCCAGGTTCTGCAAGAACTCCCCTACCTTCTCACCAATGCTTTCGCCTCCCTCGGCAGCGGCACCTGCCGCATCCCCGGCAGCCTGGCCTGCATTGTTCATAGCGTCGTCCATCTTATTATTCGCGTCCATGATTCTATCCCCTTTCGAAACTGACTGTGGTTAATGAGGAAACGGCGGCGCACGTAACGTGCCATGCCGGGAGCGGTCAGCCTTATTGTAAGCATTTCCCTGGCAGGCGACAACCTGTACCAAAGTACCATACAAATAACCCCGCCAGCCCGGCCTATATCATTTATACTGGAAACGACCAATCCTCTCGGAGACCCTAATGAACAACCCCAACGGCGATCCGCAACCTACAACTCCCGCTCCCAATCCACAGGGCGAGCCAACCACGCCGGTCTACCCAGCGCCCCCACCCGCCCAACCCATGCCCTACCAGCAGGCACCACCGCCGCCTCCCTCGCCTCCCTTTGGCGACTCAGCTTCTCCCACCCCTCCGCGCCGGGAGATCGGCAGGCAGACGCTTATCACAGGCGCTATCCTGGCGGTGGCGCTCATATCGGCAGCCACCCTGCTCGCCTTCACCGGCCAGTTGGGCGACTTCTTCTCAATCGGCATCGTCTTCCTCCCACTCGCCGCCCTTGCCGCCTTCGCCTGGGGCGGCACAAAGAATACGGTATCAGCAGTCTTCGCCTACATAATGCTCGCCATCGTCATACTTGGCCTTTTCGTCAACTCGCTCACCTACGTAGTCCTCGGCTTCGTCAGAGACAGCGCCAGGTTCAACCAGCTTCTATCGCGGCCAGGCGCGCTCGATCCCGACACCCTGGGCGAAATATTCGAGCCGGGCGTGGGGGCGGGCCTCTTGATCGGCCTGCTCCTCCTCTTCCTGGCTATCCTCCTATCTGCTGCCATGCTCCTCAAGCCGGTGCGCGTTGCGATCTCCCGCATCGTGCCCATAGACCCCCACAACTTCGTCCACAAGATCGCCCTCTCTGTCCTCACCATGATCCTCCTGAGTTCCTTCATCCCTCTCATAGTGCTCGGCGGCAGGCCACCCCTCCTGAAACTGGTGAGCGACATAGGCGACACGGGCACAAACGTTACCGGCTCCGACTCCGATGCCACCAGCGCCCTCAGTACAGGCCCCGAAGACCTCATCTACCAGTTCGTCTGGACCATCCCGGTGGCCCTCATCGCCGCCGGTTGGCCCATCGCCCGCCGCATCCGCCCGACCCTCGAACGCCTCGGCTTCGTGCGCCCCACCCTCGCCCAGGTCGGCTTCGGCATAGGCTTCGGCGTCGTCCTCGCCTTCGCCGCCATATACCTCATAGACCCCGGCATCACCTGGCTCTGGCGGACCCTCGGCTGGCCCACCACCGACGTAGCCGCCTTCGAGAAGCTCCTTGCCAACCTGATCACTCCCCTGGGAGCGATCCTGATCGGCGTCACGGCGGGCGTTGGTGAAGAGATGGCCGTGCGCGGCCTCCTCCAGCCCCGCATCGGCCTCATCGCCTCCAACCTCGTCTTCACCGGCCTCCACGCCTTCCAGTACGGCCCCGACGGCCTCCTCAGCGTGTTCATCATCGGCCTCATCCTCGGCATAATTCGTGCAAGAACGAATACAACTACATCGGCAATAGTCCACGGTATATACGACTTTGTGCTGGTGATGTGGACCGTAATTTTGGCCGGTCAATAGATGCACAAGAGGAGCAAGGAGGCATAGGATGGATGCCGCCAACCAGGAAATAGATCATTTGATACAACAAGCGGAACAAGAGCATAATGCGGGGCGTTGGCCTGAAGCCGTGCAACTTTACAGCCGCGTGCTTGAGCTAGACCCGGAGTTCGTGCCCGCCTACGTGCAGCGTGGCCTGATCGTGCGCGAGATGGGCGACATACAAAGCGCCCGGCAGGACTTCGACCGGGCCATCGAGCTCGACCCGAACTATGCGCCTGCATATTACGGTCGCGGTTGGGTGCGCCATGCCCTCGACGATTACCAGGGCGAGCTGGAAGACGCCCAGACTGCCATACACCTGGACCCAGGCAACGCCGAGATGTATTTCATACGGTTGGGTGCCGCCTATCACGGCCTGGGCGAGTACGAGCAGGCTCTCGATTTCTATACCAGGGCGATAAATGCTCACCCCGATGAAGAGGGCATTATTTACAACCGCGCCTTATGCTACTACGACATGGGGGATTACAAATCGGCGCTAGCCGACCTTAATCGCGCCCTGGAGTTGGACCCCGATTGGCCGTGGGCCTTGCGTGCACGAGGCCAGGCGTATGCTGCCCTCGATGATGGGCCCCACGCTATCAGCGACCTTACCGATGCCATCAAGCACGCGCCGGACGATGCCGGCTCATACCTGTACAGGGGTCTTGTCTATAGCGCGATGGACTACGTAGAGTGGGCAAAGGACGACCTTCAGCATGTGCTGGCGCTCACCGATGATCCAGACATCCGAAAGGCCGCGGAAGACGAACTTGCCGAGCTGGGGTCCGGCGGGAAGGGCAATAAGGTATCATCGTTCCTGAAAAGACTCTTCGATTGATGCTCGCCGCCCCCGACCCTGCCGGGCATCGCAATAGCCTGTATGCGTCCCATGCTCCCCAAGCACGACCTCAATAAGATGAAACCTGAGACCAACGAATGGGTCGATAAAGCCGAAGGTAACTGATCTGTACGGATAGATTCTATAGTCTAACCCCAATTGCTCAAAAACAATGCCTGTCCCTGCATCTCATCTGCCGACATCGCGGTCATGATCAACTGCAAACGACGCAGCTGTTCACCTACCGAATACTTCTGCTGTTCACACAAAATTAGCCCTGCGTGTGAAGCCCCAGCTTCTAGAAGCCTCGTATGTATCAGCATATAGTCTCTGATATTAAAACTGTATACAACACGACCCAAACCCGTAGCATATGCCAGCTGTTGCTCATCACTATATCTTCTCGTACCTTCTTCCTCTGGAGTGGCCACGTCAACACCTCTCATACGCAACGCGATGACGAGGTCATTGTCCATAGAATCCTCGTCTATATAAAGGCGAACCGTCATTGATCTGCCTCTAGCCCATTCTGCTGAGATTCCTTCTCGTATATCTCATAAGCAGAGCGCTCATCCGCTATGTCTGCGTCGATTTCGTTTTGGTTAGCGTAATAATATGCCAACGCCGCATGCACCTGTGCAAGAGTAAGACCTACACGGCTGGCGATCTCCTCAGGGATCCACCCTTGATTATGCCAGCCTGCGATGCGCATCACCGATACGCCAGTCCCAGCGATACACGGGCGTCCACCTCGCACGCCCGACTTCCGGCTAATCAGTTTTCCTATATCTATGCTCTTAGTTGCTGTTGCCATTACCTTCTCCCTTCGACCAACCTTACCAACCAGGCCTTACTGCCATTCTAACCCGAACTCCTGACCAATACAATCCATCTACAGCACGATCTCCTCCTGCTTTACTCTCACCCAATCCAATGGCCTCGCCACCACCCCGCTTCTCACTTAACCTCACCACCAACCCTCCCGCGCGCATACTGCTAACACCGAGAACGACATCGTCAACCGCATCCTATCCCACCTATACATAAACCCCTACTCGTAACGTTCTTGAACCGCCACCCAAGCCCCAGCCCACGAAGATGGGCTTTGCTGACGTAGCACGCGGATTTATCCGCCGTGCGCTCCCCACCCTCACGGACGAGAACTCATGCGCGCACCCCATTAGATAGGACCGCAGGCCGATGCCAGCCTAGCCTCCACGTGTTATCCTAAACCGACACCACGCAAGGAGAACACATTGCCCGCAGACACACCGGCGAAACCACACCTCCCCCACGACCTGGGCGACGGCCTGCTCATGCGCAAAGCCACCTCCCAGGACCGCGAAGCACTGGCCGATTTCCACGCCACTACCCTGCTCGACATAGGCCAGACCAACCCCGACGAGCGCCTGCGTGCCTGGATGCTCGACTTGATGAGCGGCGGCCACCCCACGTTCACGCCAGGCGACTTCCTCCTCGTAGAGGACACAGCCACAGGCAAGATCGTCTCCTCCATAGGCTTGATCTCGCAGACGTGGACCTACGAGGGTATCCCCTTCAAGTTCGGGCAGCCTGAGATAGTCAGCACCGACCCCGCTTACCGCAGGCGCGGCCTGGTGCGCGCCCAGTTCAACGAGGTCCACAGGTGGAGCGCCGAACGAGGCGAGTTGGTGCAGGGCATCACAGGCATCCCCTGGTACTACCGGCAGTTCGGCTATGAATTGGCGCTAAGCCTCGACGGAAACCGCATAGCCTTCAAGCCCCACGTCCCTAAGCTGAAAGAAGGCGAGCCTGAGCCGTACCGCTTCCGTAAAGTCACCACCGAAGACGTATCCTTCATATCAGCGATGTACAGGCAAGCTACGTCGCGCTCCATGATAGCCTCCGTGCGCGACGAAGCCCTCTGGCGCTACGACATCGAGGGGCGTAGCGAAAATAGCGGCTTCAGCGCCCAACAGCACGTGATTGAAACGGCGGAAGGCGAACCAGCCGGCGTATTGATACACTCACGGAAGCTGTCTAACCTCGTTATGAGAGCGTATCTGGTCGAGGCCAAACCTGGCGTGCCCTTCCTGGCGGTAATGCCGAGCGTGATGCGCTACTTAGACGCCACCGGAGAAGAATTCGCCAAACGCGACGGCGGGGAGCTGGCCGCCATTGCTTTTGTGCTGGGCGAGAAGCACCCCGTATACGACACCATCGTAGGCAGGCTGCCCAGGACCAACAAGCCATATGCCTGGTATATCCGCGTGCCCGACCTGCCCGCCTTCCTGCGTCACATCGCGCCGGCCCTGGAAAAACGCCTCGCCGAGTCCCCACAGGCAGGCTACACGGGCGAGCTAAAGATCAACTTTTACCGCCACGGCCTCCATCTCACATTCCAGGAGGGAAGCATATCAGTAGAAGGGTGGAAACCAGACCGCGTCGAAGAGGGAGATGCGGCTTTCCCCGACCTCACCTTCCTGCAACTGCTCTTCGGCTACCGCTCCCTCGAAGAGCTACAGCACGCCTTCCCCGACTGCTCGGCCCCCACCGACGCCTCCCGCGCCCTCCTCCCCATCCTCTTCCCCAGGAAGGACTCGAACGTCTGGGCCGGAGGGTGAGCAACGGCAAGAGCACCCGGACAATAAATTGTCAGGCTACGCAAACGAAGTCCGCCTTCGCGGACTACTTCGCCTTCAGATCATACTCCCTAATTGCGTGAATGATAGGTAGAGC
>JBAURA010000309.1:0-2296 GCA_049580985.1 Chloroflexia bacterium | reverse complement strand
CTGGCCCTCTACCTGGTAGCCGCCATAGTGATAGCAGCCCGCTTCTTCAAGTGGCGCTAAAAGGAGACGGTAGACGGTGGACGGTGGACGGTAGATGCGATTATCGTCCATCGTCCATCGTCCGCCGTCCACCGTCTACCGTCTACCGTCATGATATATAATGCCAATACACAAGTTCCAAAAAAGAGGCCACACCGTTGACAAACGACACTTCCGAGCAGAATAGAGAGCAGAAGAACACCAGCATGGTTATGCCCCCCATCATAAACCGGACGGTGGTCTTCTTCTACGTGCTGACGTGGGCCAACCTGCTCTACTCCCTCTTCATGGCCGTGCAGAACACCAACGACGGCGATTATGGCTTCCTTTTGCCGGTGGGCCTCTACATGCTGCTGTTCATAGTGTATTTCGCCGTGAACCTGGCGCAATACAGGCAACACGGCGGTAGCCTGGGCGACCTGCTATGGGGCTACGACGAGCCACAATGGAGGCCCATTGCCTTTATCCTGTTAGGGTTCGCGCTCATCTTCTGGCTCACCACAGAGAATCGCAGCTTCATGTGGCTCTACATACCCTGGATTTCCGCCACGTTCGGGATGTTCCCGATCCGAATCTCACTACCGATCCTGGCGATTGAAGTGCTGGGGCTTGTCTACCAACTGGGGATTGTCGACTTTCTTGACGGCGAGACCCTGCCCCTGGAAGCCGTGATCGGCATATCTTTCTCCATAATCAGCTTCACGGCCTCCTTCGTGTTGATCACCCTCCTGATGCGGGAGCGCGTGGCGAGCGAGGTATTGGTGCAACAGCTTAGGCAAACTCAGGCGCGGCTTGAAGAGGCCACGCAAAAGGAGAAAGAGGTGGCCGTCCTGCGCGAGCGTGATCGCATGGCGCGCGAGATGCACGACGTACTGGGGCACTCGCTGGTGCTGGTGGCGGTCAAGATCGAGGCGGCCCAGCGCTTGCAGGCCGTCAACCCGGAGCGCGCCGCCGAGGAGCTAGAATCGACCAAGGAGTTGGTGCGCCAGAGCATGGCCGACCTGCGTACCTCCCTGGCCGACCTCCGCAACCCCGCCTTCGAGGCCGACGATAAGCCGATCACGGTGGCCCTACAGGCCTGGGCCGAGCGCACCGCCCGTGAGGGCAAATTCCATATAGAATGCGACTTCGAGCCTGAAGTCGAGGCGTTGCCGCCCGCCATACAGGATGCCCTCTGGCGCGTGGGGCGCGAGGCGGTCCTGAATGTCGTGAAGCATGCTCGCGCCTCCAACGTGCGCCTCGCCCTCTTCCGAAAGAATGCCGAGGTCTACCTGACCGTCATGGACGATGGGGTTGGCATCCCGCATCTTGCCGAGGGGAGCGCCCGCCTCGAAGTCGAAGGCCACTACGGAATCAAGGGCATGCGCGAGCGAGTAGAAGCCCTCGGCGGCCACTTGAAGCTGACCCCCGGACGCGATGGGCGAGGCACGCTTGTGATCGCCACGGTGCCGTTGCCGTCCGTCGCGTCTTCTGAGCAAGAAAAGCCACATGGCATAACACCGAAGTTGCGCGCCCTGATCCCATCGAAGAAGGAGCGCCAGACATGACCGCTACCATCAGGCTGCTCATATTCGAGGACCAGACGCTTATGCGCCAGGGCCTGGTCACTATCCTCGGCCTGGAGCCTGGGATAGAGGTAGTGGGGCAGGCGAGCAACGGGCAGGAAGCGATTGACAGCGTGGCCGCCCTCCAGCCGGACGTCGTCCTCATGGACGTGCAGATGCCTGTCATGGACGGCGTTGAAGCTACCCGCCAAATCGCGAGCCGGTACCCCGACACCCGCGTGATCATACTCACCACGTTCGACTACGAAGAGTACGTCTTCGAGGGCGTCAAGGCCGGGGCCATGGGCTACCTGCTGAAGGACACCCCCGCGCCCGAGCTGGTGTCCACCATCAGGCGCGTGCACGCGGGCGAGCGCTTCATACAGCCCGCCGTCGCCAGCAAGATCCTGTTCGAGTTCGCGCGGGCGGGCAGGCCGGAAGGGCAGAGCAGCGAGTATGAGCCACTGAGCGAGCGCGAGATCGAGCTAATAGGCAGGCTGGCCCAGGGCATGAGCAACCGCGAGATCGCGGATGACCTTTCCCTGGCCGAGGGCACCGTCAAGAACTACGTCTCCACCATCCTATCGAAGCTCCATGCCGCCAACCGCGTGCAGGCCATCAACCTGGCCCGCAGGCACAATATCATCTAGTTGTAGGGGCACCCCTTGTGGGTGCCCTGCTGGGGCGAGATCAAGGTATGAGAACAGGGCACC
>JBAURA010000308.1:0-10440 GCA_049580985.1 Chloroflexia bacterium | reverse complement strand
CAGCAACGCGACCAGGATGTAGAAGCGATCAGGACCAGAAGGCTTGAGGCGCTTGAGCGCATCCGTGAGCATAAAGAAGCCATACTGAAAGCGCGAGGCGGCAAGCCGCTTGATCTAGATGTGCCGGAAATGATCAACCAGATGCGAGAGGAACGCGATGCTGAAATCTGGGCCACCCTCACGAATTCTAGTGATTGACTCCAACGTTGCGATTTGGAGTGTGCTTCCAAACCTACAAGATACAGGAGTTGACACACTTAATCGTATTGTAGATTGGCACAGAGAAAACGTATCATTGGTCGCACCGGCTATATGGCTGGTGGAAGCAACCTCTGCGATTAGACGCCAGATATTCACCGGAAACATAAGTGAAGGTGTCGGAGAAACAGCTGTATCGGATCTCTTCACCCTGGATATAGAAGCCATTGAAATTGACGAAGCTCTATGTAAGTCAGCCCTGGCATGGGCGAGACTCTTGGGGCAAAGCAAAGCCTATGACTCCTTTTACTTGGCGGTGGCACACAGGTTAGGGGCTGAACTCTGGACTGCCGACAAACGGCTCTTGCATGCTGCGCAGGCCGCGAGATTGGCATGGGTACGCTGGATCGGTGAAACGGGTGAGTAAGTACCTGGGGGCCGCCCACACAAACCCGCGCGACGCCTACCGCGACGTACCCATCCTCAAGCAGCCGACCTGGAACCACGAGGTAGCGGCCTACTTCTTCTTCGGGGGCATATCGGCAGGGTCGGCGATGCTCGGCTCGATAGCCGGAATAGCCGGCGGCGAGAAGCACAAGCACCTGGCGCGTCTCGCCCACTGGGTATCGTTTGCCACGCTCCTTCCCTGCCCACCCCTGTTGATCGACGACCTGGGTATGCCTGAGCGCTTCCACCACATGCTGCGCGTGTTCAAACCCGCCTCCCCGATGAACCTGGGCTCCTGGGCGCTCATCTCACACGGGGCCGGGGCTACCCTCCTGGTTATGAAGATGCTGTCCGGCGAGGATCAGCTGTTGGGCAAGCTGCCTCTCGTTGCCGGCCTCCTGCGTGTCCTGCCGGAGCGCCTGCTGGCGGGACTGGGCCTCCCAAGCGCGCTCCTGTTGGCGGGCTACTCCGGCGTGCTGCTCGGCACCACCAGCGTCCCCGTCTGGTATTCAAGCCCCCTATTGGGCGGGCTTTTCACGTCAAGCGCCTTCGGGACCGGCGTCGCGGCGACGAGCCTTGCAGCCACCCTCACAGGCAGAGACACCGAGGAAGAAAGTGCTGAGCTAGCCGCATTGGTAGCGGCGGCAGGTATCACCGAAACTGCCCTCCTTATGGGATATGTCGCAACTACTGGCGAAGCGCGAACACATCTGCTGAAAAACCTGCCCGGAAAATTGATGGCCAGTGCTGCTGCTTGCCTCGTTGCATCTACTCTCATCGAATTGGCAAGCCTTGCTACAGGTAAGCACGACAAGAAAGCGAGCGCCTTGTCAAGCACAACGGCGCTGGCGGGTGGCGCGCTCCTGCGATGGGCCGTCGTCAAGGCCGGCAAGGCCTCCGCAGCCGACCGCGAAGGCACCCTTCGTGCGATGAGTCCGCGCCGTGACTCGCCCGGCTGGCGCGCAACACATACATAAGAAGCCGCGTAATCTAACATTTCGCATTCTCATGGCACCAAATTTAGGTTCCTCTAACTCTGATGCCGATTCTGTTTTGAAAACCCTTGACTCCTCCCCGAATTGATGTTATACTCATGTGAAGATTTAGGCAAGGCTAAATCCTAAGACCGTTCGAATAGATCTCGGTAACAAAGCCATACAACATATAAAGAGGCAATACACATGAAGAAGATAGTAATAGAGATCGCATTCATTACATCCATGATAGCAGGCCTGATAGGCATGGCCGGCTGCGACCAGGCCGGCACCAACAACGGTGACATATCGGCCCGGCAGATCAATGTTGTGGCGACCACCAGCATGATCGCGGACGTCGCAAAAGTGGTGGGTGGCGAGCGAGTGAGCGTGGAGGCTCTGATGGGGCCGGGCGTGGACCCGCACCTGTACAAAGCGAGCGCGGGCGACGTTTCGCGCCTGGAAGGGGCCGACGTCATCTTCTATAACGGCCTGCACCTGGAGGCCGCTATGGGCAACGTGCTGGAGCAAATGGCCGAGCGCGCAAGGACGGTGGCGGTAACGGACACCATAGACAGGTCCCTCCTCTTCACGCCGCCCCAGTTCCAGGGGAACTACGACCCGCACGTGTGGTTCGACGTTTCGATGTGGATGAATGCAGTCGACGTGGTACGTGATACGCTGGCGCAGATGGACCCGAAGAGCGCGGACCTGTACAAGACGAACGCCGACAACTACCTGGAGGAACTGGCCGACCTGCACGAATACGTCAAGACCCACGCGCAAACTGTCCCTGAGGCCAGGCGGGTGATAATCACAGCGCACGACGCCTTCAACTACTTTGGGCGCGCCTACAGCTTCGAGGTGCGAGGCTTACAGGGGGTGAGCACGGCCACCGAGGCGGGCGCGGCGGACGTGCAGGCCCTGGCCGAATACATTGTCGAGAAGCAGATACCCGCCATATTCGTGGAGTCGTCCGTGCCCAAGCGGAACATAGAGGCTTTGCAGGCGGCAGTCAAATCGAGAGGCTTCGA
Source organism: Chloroflexia bacterium (assembly GCA_049580985.1). GTDB lineage: Bacteria > Chloroflexota > Chloroflexia > QHBQ01 > JADMIH01 > JADMIH01. The sequence continues at coordinate 7,787 of JBAURA010000308.1, read as the reverse complement.
GGTCACCATAGGCGGACAACTCTTCTCCGATGCGCTGGGCGATCCCGACAAGCCCGAAGGCACCTATGTAGGGATGGTGCGATACAATATCGACACCATAGTATCGGCGCTGAACAAGTAGTTCAAACCTCAAACTTCCAATCATGATCAACCAACAACCGACAACCGACAACCGACAACCGGCTACTGCCACGCAGGCTATTGCCGTGAGAGACCTGACGGTCGCTTACGGTCAAAAGCCCGTCCTATGGGACGTCGATCTCGATGTGCCTATGGGCGTGTTGATGGCTATCGTGGGGCCGAACGGCGCGGGCAAGACCACGCTCATCAAAGCGATCCTGGGCCTCCTCAAACCGGTGGCCGGGCAGATCACGGTCATGGGCAAGCCATATGAGAGCCAGCGCAAACACGTGGGATATGTCCCACAAAGGGGTAGTGTGGATTGGGATTTCCCTACCAACGTGCTCGACGTAGTGACTATGGGGAGCTATGGCGCTCTAGGGTGGGTAAGGCGGCCCGGCAAGCACGAGAGAGAACGCGCGCTCGATGCCCTGGAAAAGGTGGGCATGAGCAAATACGCCGAGCGTCAGATCAGCCAGCTTTCGGGCGGCCAGCAGCAGAGGGTGTTCCTGGCGCGGGCGCTGGTGCAGGACGCGCAGGTGTACCTTATGGACGAGCCGTTCCAGGGCGTGGACGCCACGACCGAGCGCGCCATTGTGTCGCTACTACAGGAGTTGCGAGCGCAAGGCAAAACGGTGGTGGTTGTGCATCACGACCTGCAAACCGTAACCGACTACTTCGACTGGGTCACCCTGCTAAACGTGCGATTAGTGGCGAGCGGCCCCGTAGACGAAGTATTCACAGAGCAAAATCTCCGCCTCACCTACGGCGGGCGGGTAGCGTTCCTCTACCGAACGAAGGACGAAGGATCTGCTGTAGACGGTGGACGGTAAACGGTAGACGGTAGACGGTAGACGAAGGAGGCGTAAAACGTAACTGCTGTCGTCTACCGTCCACCGTCCACCGTCCACCGTCTACCTCCAGTAAACAGATATGGACATCTTCAAGCTACTAGGTGAGCTATTCACCGACTATACAGTGAGAACAATCGCGCTGGGGGCGGCCACGCTGGGGATCGTGAGTGGCGCGTTGGGGTCGTTCGCGGTCTTACGCAAGCAGAGCCTGCTCGGCGACGCCATGTCTCACGCGGCCCTGCCAGGGATCGCTATCGGCTTCCTCGTGACGCGTAGCAAGTCGCCCTTGGTGCTGGTGCTGGGCGCGGCCATAGCTGGGTGGCTGGCTACGCTGGTAGTGATCAGTATCGTACGAAACACTCGCATCAAGCAGGATAGCGCGTTGGGGCTGGTGCTGTCGGTATTCTTCGGGTTCGGTCTCCTCCTGCTGACCTTCATCCAGAAGAACTTACCCGACGCCAACCAGGCGGGCCTCGACAAGTTTCTCTTCGGGCAGGCCGCAGCCCTTGTCGAGAGCGATGTGCTCATCATGGCTCTGCTGGGTTCGGCGGCGGTGGGCGTGGTCCTGCTCCTGTGGAAGGAGTTCAAGGTGCTCAGCTTCGACCCTGACTACGGGGCGAGCCTCGGCTTCCCGATGCGGCGGTTGGATGTGCTGCTCACCACGCTGCTGGTGATCGCCATCGTGGTCGGCCTGCAAACGGTGGGCGTGGTGCTGATGAGCGCCATGGTGGTGGCCCCCGCCGTGGCCGCCCGCCAGTGGACCGACAGGCTGGGGGTCATGGTGGGCCTGGCTGCCCTCTTCGGCGCGCTATCCGGCATCAGCGGGGCGTTTGTCAGCAGCACCACCGAGCACCTGCCGACGGGGCCGACGGTGGTGGTGTGCATCAGCATTATCGCTGTACTGTCGCTCCTGTTCGCGCCCAACCGGGGCATCGTGTGGAGTTGGCTCAAGGACCTGGGCAATCGCAGGCGCATCCAGGTCGAGCGAGTGCTGGGGGATATGTATGCGCTGGCCCAGCACCACCAGGGACACGAGCAGGAGCACGGGCACACCGCGCAAGTGCTACAGGCAATGAGTATGGGCCTGGGTGGAGTACAAGGCTCCTTGAACGTACTTGAGCAACGCGGTCTGGCACGCCCAAACTCCGAGGGCGAGTGGTCGCTCACAACCACGGGGCTGATCGAAGCAAAGAGGCAGGTCGACGACGAAAGGCAAGTGACGAGTGACCTGTGACGAGTGACCACCGTCTACCGTCTACCGTCTACCGTCTACCGTCCCCAAAGACATGACAGTTACTGAGATCGAGTTACAACTGATAGCCAGCGTGGTGGCGGTGGCGTGCGCGCTGCCGGGCACGTTCCTCGTGCTGAGGCGCATGGCTATGATGAGCGACGCCATCAGCCACGTGGTGCTGCTCGGCATCGTGTTGGGCTTCTTCGTGACACAGGACCTGGGATCGCCGCTTCTGATCCTGGCGGCGGCGCTCACGGGCGTGCTGACGGTGACCCTGGTGGAGCTATTGAACCGCACTCGGCTGGTGAAGGAGGACGCGGCGATAGGGTTGGTCTTCCCGCTCCTCTTCAGCCTGGCAGTGATCCTGGTGTCGCGCTACGCGGGGAACGTCCACCTCGACACGGACGCGGTGCTCCTGGGAGAGCTGGCCTTCGCGCCTTTCGACCGCATGCTGCTCTTCGGGTACGACCTGATGCCCAAATCGCTCTTCATAATGGGGATAATCCTCCTGATCAGCATCGCCTTCATCACAGTACTGTACAAGGAACTGAAGTTGGCGACCTTCGACGCGGGGCTGGCGGCTGCGCTCGGCTTCGCGCCCGGCATGATCCACTACGGCCTCATGTCACTCGTATCCGTGACTGCCGTGGGGTCGTTCGACGCGGTTGGCTCGGTGCTGGTGGTGGCGTTCATGATCGCGCCTCCCGCGACGGCCTATCTCCTCACCGACCGCCTGCCGGTTATGCTGGGGCTGGGGGCGCTCTTCGGGGTGATGAGCGCCATCGCGGGCTTCCACCTCGCCAGCCTCTTCGACGCGAACATAGCAGGCGCTATGGCGACCGTGGCCGGGGTGATATTCGGGCTGGCCTACCTCTTCGCTCCCCAGCGTGGGATCGTGGCGCAAGCTTTGCACAGGCGACAACAGAAGCGCGAGTTCGCCCAGGCAATGCTGGCGATCCACCTGCTCCACCACGAGGACCTGCCGGAAGCCACCCATGAAAGCGAGATAAAGCACTTGCACGAAGAGCTACGCTGGGAAACCGATTTCGCCAACATGATAGTGGGCGACGCCGTGCGCGCGGGGATCGTGCTGAGAAGAAACGGCCACCTGGAGCTAACCGACCGAGGGCGAGACCTGGCGAAGCGCGAGATGGTGCAGTAGCAACCATCTATAATAAGCTATGTCCACATTGAAGCCCGAGGTTGGGGTCGTTATTCCAACTTACAATCGCGCGCCATTGTTGGGGGAGGCGCTCCAGAGTGTACTGGCGCAGACCTTACCCCCCGCGCAACTCATAGTGGTCGATGACGGCTCCACGGACGAGACCCGCGAGGTAGTGGCTCACGTAAAGGAGCAGGCCGCCGGCAATCCGGAGATCATCTTCTTGGAGGGGCCACACGAGAATCGCCGGGGCCTGGCGCGCAACCGTGGCGCGGCGGCGACCGGCACGCCCCTGATCGCTTTCCTGGACTCTGACGACTTATGGGAGCCTGCCCGTCTGGAACGACAGCTAGAGGCGTGGGATAATGACCCGCAGGCAGGATTTGCGTTCTGCAACGTCCAGTATTTCAATAATACTGGTCTCGTGGGCGTACCGTGTCTGCCGGCCAAGCGAGACTTCAGCGGCCACATATTGGGCGACATCCTGGAGGAGCCACGGGCAGTATCGAGCACGCTCATACTAAAGCGTGAGGTCTTCGAGCGGCTCGGCGGCTTCCGGGACATCCGCATGAACGAGGACTACGAGCTAACCCTCCGGCTGGCGGCGGAATACAGGGCCAGCTACGTGCCCGAAGTGCTGGTGCTGATGAGAGAGCATGAGGACCGCACCTCCCGCCGGGGCCGTGAGCTTCCCCTCCTCGACTCGCTCACGATCATTCAAGACTTCCTGGCCGGGCATCCTGATATGCCACGAAGCATGCGCCGCAAGGGCACGGCTAGCCTGGCGAATATGCACTACAAACTGGCTCGAATGTATACTGAGTGGGGAGACGCACGGTCCGCGCGCAGCCACCTGCGAAAGTCCCTCCGCCTGCGCCCCTGGGACCGCCGCGCACTCGCCTCGTTGTTTCGCTTACCTGGGTATTGACCACAAGCCACGACGAAGGACGATAGCGCACTGCGGCTCTGGGGCATACCCGCAAACCTACCTCCCACGGAACCTCCCTTAAGTGGGAGGTAGGTTTACAACATGAGAATCTGTTCTGCTCACTTAAGAAGTGTCCATGTGCAGAGCAGATTTATGTCAACTTATCACCATCTACCGTCCTTCCTCCCACCCTCCATGAAATCTCTTGGAACTTGAGTTTGCCCCGCCCAGGCGGATTGTTGCCGACTTGAGCGCGACTTTCGGATCGCGCATGTTTGCCATGCTCCTGGCGCTTGTCGGCAACGTCCTTTCGGCGCGTGCCCTCGGCCCTGTCGATTTCGGACGATTTGGACTGGTCATGGCCGTGGTGACGATCTGCGGCACGCTCGCCGACCTGGGCCTCACTTATACCGCGGTCAAGTTCATCGCTCAGTACATGGAGGCGAAAGATAGGCGAGCGGGCCTGATAGCGCGCCTATATTTTGGGTTGCGGGCGCTGACGGGCACCCTCACGGCCCTACTGGTCTTTCTGCTGTCAGAGCCTGTTGCGCGCGGAGTGCTCGGCCAGCCCAACCTGACGCCCTATTTGCAGGCAGGATCGCTTACCCTGGTGGCCCTGGCGATCAGCAGCTACCCCAGCACGCTACTGATCGCGCTAGGACAGTTCGGGCGGCTGGGCATCGCGGGGGTGCTCAATGCAAGCATCACGCTGGCGGGTATCCTTTTGCTATTGGCCGGCGGCAGCCTCAACCTGACCAGCCTGGTGCTGTGGAACGTGGCCCTGCCGCTGGTGAGCACGCTACCCGCGTGGTTCCTGCTCCCGGCGCGTTGGCTCCCCTGGCGCGGGGAACGGACGGTGGACGAAAGACGACCAATTGGCGATCCTTCGTCTATCGTCCTTCGCCCTTCGTCCGCGGAACTGATGCGCACTATGTTCGGTTTCAGCAAGTGGATCTTCTTCTCCAACCTCGGCTCGATCATAGTGGCCCAGGGCGATCTGCTGCTGCTCGGTAGGCTGTCCGACCCGGCCACCGTGGGGGTCTACTCGGTGGCGCTGACGCTGGCGATGCGCCTCGATGTGCTGAACCAGAGCCTCTTCACCGTGATGATGCCGCGCGCCAGTCGCCTCCGGGGGCGCGAAGAAATAAGGGGTTACCTGCGGCGCGTGCTGGGCGGGTCGCTAGCGCTGGCCGGCCTGTTGGGCATGTCGGCCCTGGTCGCTCAGCCCGCCATTGGCCTCCTCTACGGCGAGCGATACACGCAGGCGGCCCCGCTCTTCATGGCGCTCCTGCTGGTGGTGCTGTTCGATCTTGTGACCAGCTCCCTATTCCTGGTAGCCTTCCCGCTCGACAAGCCACGTGTACTGGCCTTTGCCGACTGGCTGCGCGTAGGAGTGCTTGGAATCTCAGGCTGGCTGCTCATCCCCATCTACGGAGGTTTTGGCGCGGTGGTCGCCCGCTTGCTGGCCCGTGTGACGGGCACAGGCGTGGCGCTCCTCGGACTCCGGCGGGCCATAGCAGACGATGGACGACGAATGACGAATGACGAATGACGAACGGCTAGTACCAGGGACGAAGAGGTATAACGAATGTCTGGCTTGATTGGGCGGCTAAAAAGACTTATACGGCGCGGCCTGGGGCAGAAGGCGGGATTGCGGCACGATTGGCGAGAGGTGGTTGGCGGGCCGCTAAAGGGCGTGTGGTTCTATTTGCCGTCCGGCGAGGACGCGCGTTGGGCCGACCGCTTCCTCACAGGCGGCTACGAGCCTGAGATGCTTGCGGCGCTGGAAGAATTGGCGCGAGTGGGCGGCACCTTGTACGACGTCGGCGCGCACACCGGGTTCTACACGTGCGCGTGGCTCAAGTTCGGGGGAGAGCGAGTGGAGGCATTCGAGCCTGCCGCTTACAATCGCCAGGTGTTGGAGGCTACTCTACGGCGCAACGACTTCGCCGACAAGGTCCGGGTGCATGCGCTCGCCCTGGGCGACAGGGATGGAGAGGCAATCTTGCTCGCCAGCCGGGAGGATGTGGGAGCAGCCAGCGCCGCCTATTTGCAGGATTTCGGCGGTGTCGAGTTGCCACCCGGCGTGCAGGCAGGTCCACTCCCCGCCCTGGAACGTGTTACCGTGCCGGTGCGCAGACTGGATGCCATAGTCGCGGAGATGGAATTGCATGCCGCGACGGTCTTAAAGTTCGATATCGAAGGCGCTGAAGCGGCGGCGCTGGCGGGTGCGGAAACGCTGCTAGAGAGGTGGCACCCTGCTATATTATGCGAGGTGCATAGCGTCGAGAATGCCCTGGTGATTGCGGATCGCATGGCGCAAGCAGATTACAAGTTACAGGTGCTAGGAAAGAATGGCCCCACGTAGCTTGTTTATGGTCTTACGAAAAGTAGATCCTTACCAACCCATTCAGTTATCCGGAGCATTACGCAGGCAGGGGATGCCAACGTAGCGCGAGCACAATGGCTATCGCCACCAGGAACGCGCCCAGCGCCGAGAAGACGACGCTTATCTCCATAACTTCATGCTTGCTTATCAAATACGTGGGGAGATCCTGAAACACCTTCAGTAGCTCATCCGCGCTGGACGCCTCGTAATACTCCGCATCGGTCATTGCCGCTATCTGTCTCAGGGTATCCTCGTCTATACCTCTGCGGAAGCCTCCACGCTGACCTCCCCCGCCCCCTCCCGGACCGAAGCCACCGCCTCCTCCGGGGCCAAAAGCGTCGGTTGAACCGGCCTCTGTGCCAAACCCGATGGTGTAGACCCGAACACCACGATCGACAGCTTGCTGCGCCGCGTCCAGCGGTAGCGGGCCTGTGGTAGCGACCCCATCGGTCAGCAAGACGATGATATGTGGGACGTATGCGCCCCTGGGCACCGCGGGCGGTGGGTCTTCGCTCGTGGGGCCGGTGACGCTCGGAGCGACGCTGCGGTCTATCTCGGCAATGGCGTCCAGCGATTCGAGGATGCCGCTGCCTATGGCGGTTCCACGGGCCGTGGTCAGGCTCTCGACGGCGATCTCAAGCGCTTCCTGGTCGGACGTGGGCTGCTGGATCAGCTCGGCGTAACCCGCAAAAGCCACGATGGCGATCTGCGTGCTGGACTTTTGCTGCTGGATGAACGACAGCGCGGCCCTCTGGGCAGCTTGCAAGCGGCTCGGCTGGATATCCCGCTGGCGCATGCTCCCCGATACGTCAATTGCCAGGATGATCGTGGCCTGGCCGGTTGGCACGCGCACGATCTGCACAGGCCGCCCCAGCGCGACGATCAGGCTGGAGAGCGCGACGAGGAAGAGGGCAAACGGGAGGTGGCGTCTGGCATTGGAATACCTGGGCAACGCCTCGCGCACCAGGGAGAGGCTGGAGTAGCGCAGGCCGACACGCTGCCGCCTTATTACCCACACGTACAGGGCGATAATCAGCGGCACCAATCCCAGCAGGAGCAGGAATCCCGGCCAAAGTAAGCTCATCTAGAACCTTTCTGCA
>JBAURA010000307.1:0-1743 GCA_049580985.1 Chloroflexia bacterium | reverse complement strand
GGTGGTGACCGCGTTGCGGCGCGAGCTTGAGAAGGCCGGTGTGCTGGAGCCTGGCCCCCACCTGCGCCTGACGGGTGCCGCCGATGGCGACATCAGCGACGTGTGGGGTTGGGCTGCGGAGGTTGGGACGGAGCAAAGGGCGGGTGAGGCGAGCGGCCCTAACGGTGTGATGTGCTCCACGTGCGGTGGGTTGGGAATAGAGCCGCGTGGGCGGGCGTGGGGGCATCTGCTGGATACGTTGCGCAAGCACTTCGCCGCCAACCCGCGCGTGGACGTGACGCTGGACCAGAGTCATTGCACGCCTGAAACGAACCTGCGCCGGGTGGCCCTCATGTACGAAGACGGGGCGCTGTCAGGCAAGCAGGTGCTGGTGCTCGGCGACGACGACTCGGTATCCACCGGCATAGCGCTTGCGGGCAAAGAGCTATCTCCCACGGGCAGGCTGGCCCGCCGGGTAGTGGCGTTAGATACGGACGAGCGCATATTGAGCCACCTGCGCGACATCGCTTTGGAGGAAGGGGTGGTGGTCGAGCTTGTGCGCCATGACGCGAGGCTGCCATTGCCCCCGAACCTGCGGGGCCAATTCGATACCGTGTCCACCGACCCGCCTTATACGTTGCCGGGCCTGGAGCTTTTCCTGTCGCGGGCGGTGGAGGCTATTGGGCCGGATGGGGGGAGGATCTATCTTCACTTCGGCCATCGCCCCCCCGAAGAGCAGGTGGCTGTGCAGAGCACAATCGCTCGCATGGGGTTGCTGATCGAGCGCCTGGTCCCCAACTTCAACGAGTACGTGGGGGCGGGTGTGCTGGCGGGGGTCAGCGACCTGTACGTGTTGCGCACTACCGAAGCGAGCCGCTCACTCATCGAGGGCGAGTACACCGAGAGTATCTACACGGGGCAGGTGCGGCCTACGATTCGCCGCTATGTATGCACCGAGTGTGGCAATCAAGTGACGGTGGGAGGAGAGGCAGGAGGCGAGTACGCTACCATCGAGGCGCTAAAGGACGCCGGCTGCCCCCGGTGCGGCTCGCACAGCTTCCGGCTGGTGTCGCGCAAGCACGCGCCCGGCGATGATACGCAGCTACGATAGCGGTCCTGAGAACAGGCAGTTGAGGCCCAGGCTGCTCATTGCAGTCCTTCTCAGTCCTTCTGATGTGCGTAGTCTTGCTGATAGCGTTATACTTAACCCCAGGCGCACTCATGAACCATTCTCGCATGTAATCTATCGTCCATCGTCATTTACTACCATGCCCGCAGACCATTATTTGTTCCGAACTCCCAACGAGGCCGACCTACTGGCGCTCGTAGAGTTCGAGATAGAGATAGCTCGTATCTCCTTCCCGGATGACCCGGTAGTTGATGCGGAGGTGCATCGCAAGAAGCTGACGAAGGCTATGGAGCGCGACCGGGCAGGGATGTTCGTGGCCGAGGACCGCGAGACAGGGGAAGTAGTAGGCTGGTTGTGGGTTGCCCTCAACACGAATTTCCTTACCGGCGAGAGCTATGCCACGTTTCGCTCGCTTGCCGTGGCTCACGGCCCCGACCACCCGGAAAGCGCGGCCCTGGCCGATGCAATCTTCGCCCACGGCATAGAATATGCAAGGACTGCCGGTGTCGCCGAGATCACGGGCAAGGTGCACGTAAACAACACACCTATGCGCGTGATATACCGCAAATTCGGCTTCGAAGCCGAGCACTTGAGTATGAGGCTGACGGTAGACGGTAGACGGTAGACGGTAGACG
>JBAURA010000306.1:0-8950 GCA_049580985.1 Chloroflexia bacterium | reverse complement strand
AGGAAGGAACCCGACTGCGTGCGGTACGCGGCCAGGGCCTCTTGCTTACATTGCTGGGTGGTTTCTATAGGCGAAATAAGGTTTGCCAATACAGGCGTAAGAGGCACCTGCAACTCGTACGCGCGTACCCGATCGACATATGTACCTGCGCCACCACTGAGTGCCCTGGCAAAGCCTGCCGCGACGCGCAGGTGTTCCGGGTGGAAATCGACGCACGCGGGTGAGTAGACGATTGTAGGCCTGAACTCCTCCAATAACCGCGCCAGATCTTGCTCGTTCCATGTGCCTTCAGCAAGCCCGAACTGTATCAATCGAAGTCCGCCTTCGCTATGCGCGGCAAAGACGTTGTCGGTGAAACTTAGCAAGGCGGACATGGCCTCTCCAGCTTCCGCGCGACGCATCTCGATCATAGTCTCCCTGTTCAAGCCCCCGGCCCGCGACTTTCCGCCGTCGGTAACTATGACGATGCAAACCTGGTCGCCCGACATGAGATGGCGGCATATGGTGCCACCGCACCCTAGCGTCTCGTCGTCCGGGTGGGGGGCAAGCACCAGTACCCGATCAGAGCCGCTCGGCATCAGGCGCGCAGGGCCCGGTCGCAACAGAAGGCCCGCCATCCTGAACAGCCCAGCATTGCAAGCCTCAACGACCGGGAATATGACTGAGTGCGCCACCGTCCGCAATACGCCCCGACCGGCGCTTCTTACTATAGCCGGTCGCCGGCCAGCCTGTTGCCTATGTCCCATACCTGCCATCATATCACGTCGAAGTCCCCGCCTGTCAGGTGCCATTCCGCAGGGTCCGATAGAGCCTCGACGGAGATAGCCTGGTCGAGCGGCACGATCTCGAAGCTGAACGCAGTCTCGGCTCGCGTCGGCAGGAACCCGCACGTGCGCAGGGTAGCGTATAGGGATGACCCTGGCGGCGCCAGGGTCATGACCGTGCCCGCATCCTCCGCTGACATCTGCAGCAACGCAAACTTGATCAGCGCCCAGGCAGTTGCATCGTCGCCCCGCGCCACAAACAGGTCCGCGAGGTAGCCATTACGTCGCTCGCCATGATCCACGACTCGGAAGGCCGCGTAGCCAACGGGATGCGGTGATTTGCCGCTATCTGATTTATAGGCAACTGCCACTTTATAAGGGGTAGGCGCTGCTTGAAGAAAGCGCCAACGCACCCAGTCGTTATCTCGCACCTGGATGTTGAGCCACCCCTCCGAAGCATGCGCCCAGATAGCGTCGAATACAGTTGAGTCTTCGGCTACGGTCTCAACCCGCACATTACCGTCGGTATGCGCGTTTCGCACATGAGCTGCGAGCTTCCAGGCCGCCGACGCTGCCAACGATGGCAGGTAACCTGCTACTCGCAGGAGAGCCGGGATCGAGCGCCTTCTTGCAAGGGCTCGCTCGAGGTGCAGGGGGAAGCGCAACCAGGAGAGGGGAAATACCGGCAGGTACCCCAGCGCACGATTACGCGTGCCCCATTGATCGTTGGGGAGGCCGGTCACCAGCCGCCGGCCAGCCTCGGCCCAGGTCGAGTGTGAGGTGCCACCCAATGTAGTCAGCATCCCTTTGCGCCGGAAAAGGGGGTCGGTCATCGCCTCCACGGCGTGCACTGCCTGTTGAACCTCACCTCGGAGCTTGATACGGATCGGTATGCCGCCATAGTGCCCCACGATGCGCTCACCGGCGATTGTGTCCCCACCTCTAACGGCGGCGACCCACAGCAGGTTGTATGTCGCACGCCTCCCCAGCAGCTTCCACCGCCAATGCCTAACGTCCCTGGGCCTGCGGAACGCCCGCTCGTACAAGGCCAACAGCCCATCTTCGTCCCCCATCCTATAGGGACGAACGTACCAATCGGCCTCCTGCGTGGGGTTATCTGTTGAGGAAAAAGGTGCTTCCATGCTCCCATAAGTAAGCAGTACGCGTATAATTACTCTCACGTCATTATGCACGAAACAGAGCACAGCGCGCCTCTTTTTCACTCGCTGACCCCAACCGTGGTCGCGGGAGTGGCGGCGATCACGCTGCTTGGCCTCGCCGTGCGGCTGTACGGGCTGACCTCCTATGGCCTCTGGTTCGACGAGGCTTACCACGTTGAGTTAGTGAAATTGCCCGACGTGTGGGCGATGCTCGACGCCGTCTTCTCAAACCCACCGTCCGATCCTCTGTATGTGCTCATACTGCGCCCGTGGGTCGCGATTTTCGGCCCCGAGGCCGGGAGCATACGGGCGCTGTCGGTGATCTTCGGCACGGCCACGATCCCGGCGACCTTCGTGTTGGGCCGGTACGCTTTAGGGGTCGCAGCCGGACTCTGGGGCGCGCTCTTCTTCGCGTTGTCGCCCTACGCGATTGAGCTAGGCCAGGAGGCGGCGCTGTACGCCCTGGCTGCCCTCCTGACTACATCAGCCCTGGCTGCGGGCTGGCATTGGGTGCGGACCGGGCGCGGCATGTCTCTATACGTCGTATTCGGCGTGCTCGCGATCTACAGCCACTATGTGGTGGCTGTAATCCTCATGCTTTTCGCTGCGTTCCTTCTCACATATTTCGGTCGAGACCGGCGTGAGCGCGGGCGGTGGGTGCTGGCGAACGGGCTTGTTTTCGTGTCGTGGGTGCCATGGTTGGTAGCGCTCATGCTGCATTGGCTGGCGTCCGACCTCCCCCGCGCCACTCTGCGCCACCCGGCAACACCCCAGGAGGTCGTAGGCGCGCTCATTCAATTTACGAGCGGCACGGCATCGCTACACCAGGGGCAGCGCTGGCTGTGGGTGGCCGGACTGGCCTCGGCTGCGATCTGCCTGCTGGCCGGCTGGTGGCCCGGCCCCAGGGCAGTCAGGCGGGCGCTCTTGCTTATGCTGGCCCTTTTCGCCCTGGTGTTCATAGTCCCCGCCATTCTGTCGGCGGCAAGCGGCATGTGGTTGTTCGTCTCTCATTTCATGCTCTTTTTGCTGCCCAGTCTCTTTGTTTGCTTGGCCACGGGCATAGCTTCCACACGGTCCGCCGGGCCGGCAGTGCTGCGCGCGGCTGCGGTGGGCGCTCTCGTCATCTGGTTAAGTGTGCAAGCCTGGGGTATAGTACTATACAACCGCTACCCTCCGCACGGAGCCGATGGACTGCGCGAGCTAGCTGCGCACGTTACAAGCGAGCATCGGCCAGGTGAAGCGGTCTTCGTTACGCCACCGGCCTTGATGCCTACCTTGGCCCAGTATCATAAAGGGGAGCTAACCGGCTTGCCGGAGGACTTCGATTTGCGCCGCGTCTATATCCCCTACGACCCCTTAGACTGGCACGACAGGTCAATGGGCATAATCGCGGCCACGCTTGCCGCCCCAGGTCGGCAACGCTTCTGGCTCGTCTACAGACCGGAGCTGGACGGCGGCGGACGACTTCTGAGCGAGTTGCGGTCGCGGTATGCACTGTTTAGTGAGCAGCACTATGATTATGCCGACCTCTTTCTTTTCGCGGTAGCACCCTGACTATGGCTGCCGCCAGAACACCGGCCTGGACTGCATGGCTTCAGCGGCTCGTGCCGCCTTTGCTGTTGCTTGCAGGCACGCTCCTGTTGTTCGCCTACCTCTTGAGGCGCTTCCCCTACGATGGACTTTATGGGGTAGATGGCTACGCGTACTACTATCAGGCGCGTGCGCTCTGGGAGGAAATGTCGGGCGCTCCCGTTCGTCTCTATGAGTTGTTCTCGGCGGATGGCTTGCAGCACTGGCCGGTCGGCTACCATCTCCACATCATCGCCGGATTCCTGCTGTCGGGCGTCGGCCCTGACGGGGGGAGAGTGTTGACGCTCGTGCTCGCCGCCTTCTGCCCTGTGCTCGTCTATCTCATAGTCCAGCGACTGCTATCAGGTTCGCGTATGTCCGGCAAGGGGGTATTAGCGGTGGTAGCGGGACTGGTCGCGGGCGCTCTTCTGCCTCTGAATGCCACCTTCACGCGCATGGGCCTGTCTTTGATGTCCGATGCGCCGACGGCCTTCTGGGCGCTCCTTTCCATCTATTGCTTTATGCGCGCCGCGCCGCTAACGGATGCGGGTGAAGCTCCTGTGTCCGTGACGCCGGGTGTGCGCAACTCTACCTTCGCGCTTGCCGGCTTCTGCATGGGCATGGCTGTGCTCACCCGTTACGGCTCGGCGCTGCTCCTGCTACCCCTCCTTGTGTATCTGCTTCTCGCCTCGATGCCAGGTGAGCGATCCCACTTGCCAATTTCGAGTCTGAGGCGAAACCTGAAACATGTCCTGTGGGCTATGCCTACGTTCCTGCTGGCCCTCACACCCCAGGCGCTTTACCTGCTGACACACGATCCCGGTACGGGTGCGGGCGATTTCCTCAGCAGCCTCAACATCGCCAACATCTTTGCCTCCACCAGCACCAGCCCTGACGGTAACTCGACATTCGAGTATCCGATGATCGTCTTCTACCTGCTCAGCCCGCTGTGGCACGCACAGGCGGGGTTCTACTCGCTCTTCTTTCTGCCCGCGTTGGTACTTGGCGTAGCCTATCTTTATTTGCACAAGATGTTGCGCGTGCTCCTTTTCCTCCTCTCGTGGTGGGTCATTCCGGCTGTGATCTACGCGGCGACGCCGTACCAGGCCCATCGCTTCGCCTTGATCTACCTGCCTGCAATCGCGATCCTTATCGGGTGCGGTACAGGATATGCCGTTGCCTTGCTCGCCGGGCGCATTCCACGCCTTGCGGCGCGCGGCGGATCGGGCGCTCTGCGTCTTCCCATACACATACACAAGACGGGCATGACAGCTACCCTCTGCACGGCTGTGCTAATTCTTTTCGTAGCTGGCCTGGTACAGTGTTGGAACGCCGTGCGCGATTGGACCGCGACCCATGCGGCGTGGCAGGAGGAAGACCGCCGCCTGGTGGCGCTCGTCGAGCAGAGCGTTCCGTCTGACACCGGGGTGGCGGGACCGCCGAGGGCCGTTACCCTCGGTTTCTCCGCTCCGTTGTACCATTACACCCAGTGGCCGGTCCTCGAACTTTACTTTGCGGAGCCTGCGACTCTTGCAAGCTTCCTGGCCGGGCCTGAGCCACACATCGCGGTCGTCCCCGAAGAGAGCCTCGCGGGGCAGTGGTCCGCCACCGCAACGGGCGAGCACTGGCGATGGCTGGCCGCCAATTACAGCCTTGAGCGCAAGGGGCAGCAGGGAATATATACGATCTATCTCATCGGCGGTAGGGTCGCAGGCCCTTAGGGACTTTTCGGCACGTAAACGTAATACCTTCCGTGGGTGCCCAGCAGCGTGTAGTTGCTCTTGATAGCGGCATACGTCTCAGCCGGTATCCAGCTAACGCCGTCCACGGAGGGCGTGGTCTCAATTGGGTGAAACAGCACCACCGACACGAACTCGCGCCCCTGGGCCATCTTCGTGAGCGGCTCTGAATCCCACCTACCCGCGCGTTCCTGGACGGAGAAGAAGAGCGGGTCCAGCAATAACGGCGGCTCTGCTCCATTCAGCAGGATGTAGCCGTTCTCGGAGAGCACTGGCCCTCTGTTGGGTTGCGCGAGCGCTGCTAGCGGCCCATCGTCCGGCCCCGGCACCCATGACGATTGGGCCGTCTTGGAGGCATACCAAGCCTGGGTTGCGAGTGGCGCTATCGCCAGCACCAGCAACGCCACGCCAACCAGCCGTTCAGCACGTTCCACCAGGCGGCCCAAGGCTCCCAGGCCCACACCCGCCGCGACGCATAGGACGGCAATCGTCTCAAGACAGTAGCTGCTGGCCGAGCCTAGCTTAGCCGAGGTTAGGACCAAGACGAGCGCTGCTACTCCCGCGTATATCAAGAACAGGCTCCTGGCTGCTCCGGCGTTCGCCGGTGCCTTATTGTCCTCTTTCGGGAGGGTAAGCACCCAGATGCCCAGCGCCGACAGCGGGAAGCACAACCCGAACATGGTTACGAGGTTGTCCAGCCGCGTGTAGAGCGCCGCCGGCGACTGTGGGTGTGAGGCCAGGTCGAGGGTGCTGCGCCACAACTGCTGCGCCCCCTCTAACCCGAACGGTGCAAGCGCCACCAGCATGGACACAAGCGCGCCCGTGACCACTATCAAGATAGCGCGCATACGGGCCACACGCGAGGCGCGACCCCCGCCGGTCAGCGCGAGCCAGAGGACTATGGCTAGTAATGGGGCAATCGCGGTCTGCTTCGCCATGATCGCCAGGCCGCCGAGCACTCCGCCCAGGGCCAGGCTCCAGGTTGGGGCAGGCGACCGCTTGGATGCCGTCAGAAGCAATGCTACTGCCAGCAAGCCGAGTGCTACCGCCAGCATGTCGGAGCGCGCGGCTGCGCTCCACAGCGTAAAGGTCGGCTCCGGGGTGAGGAAGAGCAGACCGGCAATCGCCGACGGAATTGCTTTCACGCCAAACGCCCGGCAGGCCAGGGCTATAGCGAGCGATATCGAGAGCGCCGAGCCGAGAGAGAATAACCTTGTAAGCGTGATGACCTGGCCGTCCCCGGCCCCAAGTAGCGCACCGGTGCCGCCTGCCAGCTCCGGTAGAAGCGGAGGATAAGCCATCGGCACGTAGGGCGCTTGCGTGTAGTCGAAGTAAGGTGTGAGGCCGTGGCGTACCCTCAGCGATGCGAAGAGCCAGGTAGATTCCGCGTAATTTACCTCGCCCCTGGCACGCGCCAGCCTGTATGCATGGTATGCGAAATAGGCCGCGTACAACAGCAACGCAGCCAGGAGGAACAGCATAACGACACGCCATGCCAGGCGGTAACTCGACACTTTCCTACCCCCAATGATGCAACCCACGGATGCTCCATCCGTTATGGACGATACAGAGTATAGCAAATCCGGGGTGCCGGGCAGTACAAATTAGCTATTCAAAGGTATTGCTTCTGGATGAGTCTTATGTTAACATGAGTGCGAGCACTCATTATGTCACGCTAGTTAGCTAGCGTAGGTGAGGGTGCATCGCAATACAATAAAGTCGTCTATGGATGGAGGAGCAATGCGCTCAGCACGCGGAATCCTCGGCCTGCCTCCTTTCAGGTTGGCGCTCTCCCTGGTACTTATCGTTGCGACCGTTACGGTTGCGACTCCCAATCTGCTTTCCCTCTTCGCACCCTCCGGTGGCGAAGTGAGGCCCGCAGCCGCCTCGACCTCGGCCCTCGCCGCTATCGAAGGCTGGGTTACTTCGCACGATGGCGGCACGCCGGTCGCGGGCGCAGATGTAGTGTTAGAAGGTGGCCCGACCATCACGACAGATGCGGCAGGTTATTTTGCTTTCGGTACGGACGACGTTGCTTCCCTGCTGAGCACCGAGGATAGCCAGGCTGTACCCGTCACGATCTCCGTATCCGCCGGCGGGCATAGTTCCTGGACGCTCAAATCGGCTCGTTATTATGCGGGCGATACCTTGCGCGTCTATCCATCTCTCCAGGCTGAGGGTGCCGGGCCGCGGGTCAATATCGCTGCTGCCCCCCGCGGAATTGATACCAATAGCATGCAGCCGGACATTATAGGCGCGCTTTCGGTGTCTGGCGTCGCGCCCTGGAATGCTGATGCGGGCACTATGGGTTCTGTAGTCGCGCCTGACGCTGCTACCTGGACGCCTCCCGCCTCGATCCGGGTATACCGGACGGCGACCGGCGTGGTGGAAGTGGTGCCGTTCAAAGAGTACGTCAAACATGTGCTTCCGAACGAGTGGATACCGACCTGGGCGCCAGCTTCGCTCCGGGCTGGGGCGATGGCCGTCAAGGAGTACGGCTGGTACTGGGTCCATAATGGCGGCAAGCAAGTCGCGCTGGGGGCAGACGTAAAGGACAATACCGAGGACCAGGTATACGACCCCAACGTTAGCTATGCGAGCACCGATGCCGCCGTCGAAGCTACGTGGCCGTATGCGCTGCTGCGCAACGGCACGCTTTTCCAGGCGCAGTACTGCGCTGGCTCGTACCAGGCCGACCCTACGAACGATTGCCCGTGGGGTGGCTCATACTACATGACTCAGTGGGGCAGCGCGTACCACGCCGACCAGGGCCAGACCTGGGAGTGGATCGTCCAATTCTATTACAACTGCGCGATCTCCGGCATCGGGAACGGTGAGCCTGTGCCGCCCCCACCGGCCCCACCCGCTCCTCCTCCCCCCACCAAAGTAACTACTTTCTCGGTGGGCCAGGGCGCGGTGCTGCCCGAGGTATTTGTGGAAGCATACGAACGCAACGGAGGCAAGGCGCGCCTCGGCGCCCCCACGGGCGCGGTGCGGTGGTGGCTGCCGTATGTCTCCGAGCACAACGTGCTGGCCCAACCTTTTTCGGGAGCCGATAGCCGCAATATGACGTGGCTGGTCTTCGATACTCTCAAGAGCGAGATAAGCGGTATCAGCCGGGCATATTTGCTCGAGGGCGGTATTGGCATGGCTTACGCCCAGCATACCCCTCCAGGCCCGGAATGGGTGGGCGCGCCTACTTCCGACCCGTACACATCGGTGACCGGCGCGATGAGCCAGGGCTTCGCTCGCGGCACCCTCGCCTGGGACGGGCAGAACGCGAGCTTCGCGCCCTGGCCGGCGCAGTTCTCCGGCTGGGAGGCCAGGTATTACGTCGGCCTGCCTCCTGAGTCGCCATCAGGCCCACAACTCGACTTGCCCGGCCAACCGGCGCTCGTCGTGGATAGGGCAGAGCCGAATATGGACTGGGCGCAAGAGGCCGGGGTGCCGAAGAGCCTGGGTGTAGGCACCGAGGCGTGGAGCGCCCAATTCAGCAAGCAGACGCAGTTTGAGGCCGGCACGTACGATATAGCTTTGAGCGCCGACAGCGGCGTGCGGCTGTGGGTGGACAACCTGCTGGCGGTCAACGCGTGGGTGGCGGGCAACCACACCGAGCAGTACAACCTGGACCTCGATGGCGCATCCCACACGATACGCGTCCAGTACTTCAGCCATACCGGCGCCGCCCGGCTCGCCTTCAAGATGACCAGGCGCGAAC